>JBDQMQ010000061.1:0-5853 GCA_040262185.1 Aquiluna sp.
CTCCACTGCGGGCAACAGGGCTTGGGCAAAGGCAATCTACAGGCGCCTGGCAACTTCGGAAATTGGTGTCGATCTTGTAGAGCGCCACAGTGTTTCTAGCGAGGTAAAGCTAAACGAACTTATTGTCAGCGCTAAAGCAGCTCAACAAAGATGGCAGGCGCTAACGGCTGATGAGCGAGCAACCAAGATTCATGAGGTTGGCGTTGTTCTCGAGAAAAACCGGGAGTACCTCGTTGAGGTTGCGATGGCCGAAGCTGGAAAGACGCTAGACCAGGTCGACACCGAGATCTCTGAGGCAATTGACTTCGCTCACTACTACGCAGAGCAGTCATTGAGGCTAAATAACCTTCCGGGTGCCAAGCCCATTGCCAGAAAAATTACCGTCGTAACTCCCCCCTGGAATTTCCCCATTGCCATTCCGGCAGGAGGTGCTCTTGCAGCTCTAGCGGCCGGAAGCGCCGTCATCTTCAAGCCCGCAGGTCCAGCTGCTCGCTGTGGAGCGGTCTTAGCAGAGCTGATTCTCGAGGTCATTGATAAAGAGCTCTTCGTGCCAATCCATATCGGCGAGCGAGAGTTAGGCCAGCGCCTTATCAGCCACGAAGATGTAGACCAGGTGATTCTCACCGGCGGCTATGAAACCGCAGAGCTATTCAGGAGCTTCAAGCCTGATCTGAACCTGTTGGCTGAGACCAGCGGCAAAAATGCAATTATCGTTACCCCCTATGCCGACCTAGACCTTGCGGCTAAGGACATTGCCTACTCCGCCTTTGGTCACGCGGGGCAAAAGTGCTCTGCCAGCTCGATTGTGATTCTGGTTGGGTCGGTGGCCAAGTCAAAGCGCTTCCGAAGGCAGTTGATGGATGCGGTTTCATCTTTGAAAGTCGCGCACCCAACTGATCCGACCGCACAAATGGGTCCGATGATCAACCCTCCCGAGGGAAAGCTCCTTGCGGGGCTGACAACCTTGGAGCGCGGTGAAAAGTGGCTGATGAAACCCGAACAGCTGGATGACACCGGCAAGCTTTGGTCACCTGGGGTCATTGAGCACGTCAGGCCCGGTTCACGAAGCCACCTAGTCGAGTATTTCGGGCCAGTACTTGCCATTATGACCGCACCAAACCTCAAGGCCGCCATCGCGCTACAGAACAGCGTTGACTACGGCCTCACGGCTGGTATTCACTCGCTCAATAGCCAGGAGATAACCGACTGGCTGGCGAGAGTCCAGGCCGGAAACGTCTACGTAAACCGAGGCATCACTGGGGCTATTGTCCAGCGGCAGCCCTTTGGTGGATGGAAGAAGTCTGCAGTTGGTCCTGGCGCCAAGGCTGGGGGGCCAAACTATCTCTTTGGTCTAAGCGACTGGGTCGCAGAGGAAAACGGCGCCCTGGAGCCCGTCGAGACGATCGAGATGAATTCTCTCCTCGCTCAGGCAGCGATGACCGAGCTCTCAGACAGTGACCTTGCTTCGCTTTTGCGGGCTGCCCAAAGCGACATTGCGGCCCTGAGGCACTATTTCTCTGGAGTTAGAGACGAAACAGGCCTGGAGTCAGAGTGGAACTACCTGCGCTATTTCCGCTCAGACTGCACAATCAGAATCCAACCAGGCGCGTCCGCCTATGAAACTTGGCGGGTTCTCGTTACCGCAGCGGCCCTAGGCCGAGTGGAAGTTAGCGCTCAAGAGCTGCCAGCAAGGCTAGTTACCCTGCTCACTCGCAGCGGGACGCAATTCAAGCTCGAGAATGAAGAGGAGTGGCTGGCGAGCTTACAAAATAGACCCCGCAGGGTTCGCGTCGTCGGTCGATTGCCCGAGATAACCTTAGGTTCGCCTCTGGCCAATGTCGATGTCGCGATATTCGACGGGCCCGTCACAGAATCTGGCATCATCGAGGGCCTACCGTTTTTCAAGGAACAGGCTGTCTCGATTACCACCCACCGCTTTGGAAATCCTGCGAGGCACGTCCAGTCGGTCAAGCTCTGAGCGGCTTTACAGATTACTCACAGTGAGTTATCTGTCATTTATGGGAGTATTCTTCTCAATTGGCCTGTTTAGGCTAGATAAGTTCTAATTCGAGGTTCAATTGTTCAAACTTTCCAAGCTTTCAATCGCCAATCGCGCCGTTGTTGCGCTTATCACCGTCATCGTGGGGGCCTTCGGGTTTATTTCGGTTGGTGGACTCAAGCAGGAGCTAATCCCCTCTATTGAGATCCCCTCGGCAGCGATTGTCACCTCCTACCCCGGAGCCTCCCCTGAGGTGGTGGACGACCAGGTATCACAGGCCATAGAGCAGGCTGTTATCGGCCTAGAGGGCATCGAGTCCACGACCGTAACCTCAACCACCGGTCTATCGGTGCTTAGGGTGTCCTTTGAGTTTGGAACCTCCACTGAAGATGTCACTCAAAAGCTCAATGAGGTGCTCAGTGACCTAGGTTCGGTGCTGCCCCAGGATGCAAGCCCGAGAGTTATTTCGGGAAGTTTTGACTCCGTCCCAATTATTGTCCTCGCTGTCAGCGTCAACGATGGCGATAACGAGGCCATCGGTAAGAAGCTCGAGGAGCTTGCGCCAACGCTTTTCCGTCAGGTTGACGGCATCCGAGACATCGCTGTCTCGGGAGCTAAGACAAAGCGAATCAATCTCGAACTCAACCAGGTTGCCCTGGCCCAGGCCGGACTGAACCAGCGAGACATCGTCTCGGCCATCAATGCAAATGGCCTCATCCTTCCCGTCGGCTCAATAGTCGACGATGGCGGTTCAATAGCCATTCAGGTCGGTTCCGCGGTGGACAGCGTTGAGCTTTTTGAATCGCTTCCACTAATTCCATCGACTCCAACACCCGGTCAGGCTCCCCTGACTGTTGGCGATGTCGCAAAGGTCACCTATGAGGACGCTCCAGTTACCTCGATTGCCAGAACTAACGGCAATGAGTCGCTAGCGGTATCTATCGTGAAGACTCCTGATGGCAACTCTGTTGCTGTCTCTAACGGTGTCCAGGATCTGATTCCCGAGCTCATCGCGGGTCTGGGTGGTGACATAAGTGTCGTCACAACATTCGATCAGGCTCCCTTTATCGAAAAATCCATCGAGGACCTCGCCGTGGAGGGTTTGCTGGGTCTGACTATGGCCGTGTTGGTAATCCTGGTGTTCCTCTTGAGCTTCAAGTCCACAATCATCACCGCGATCTCGATCCCGACCTCGGTACTAATTACCTTTATCGGTCTCTCGGTTGCCGACTACTCACTAAACCTTTTGACGCTAGGTGCGCTGACCATCTCTATTGGACGTGTGGTAGACGACTCCATTGTGGTTATTGAAAATATCAATAGACACCTCAGCTACGGCGAAAAACGAAAGACCGCAATCCTCACGGCGGTCAAGGAGGTTGCCGGTGCAATTACCGCGGCCACCATCACAACGGTTGCCGTGTTCCTCCCTATTGCTCTAGTCGATGGTCTTGTTGGGGAGCTCTTTAGGCCATTCGCCTTCACAGTCGCGATTGCGCTACTTGCATCGCTGCTTGTCAGCCTCACAATTGTTCCGGTCTTTGCTTACTGGTTCCTAAGAATGCCTAAGCGCCTGAAGGCAGCTAAGGAAGCTGATCCGAAGGACTTTGAGAAAAAGCAGCGAATCGAAGAGGAGGAGCGCGAAAAGAAGCAAATTCTGCAGCGCATCTACATTCCAATTGTGAGAGGGACCACCAGGCACCCCTGGCTCACCCTAACCGCAGCGCTCCTGATTCTTGGCTACACCTTCTCGCTCGTGCCGCTACTGAAGACCAACTTCATTGACGGTGGTGGTTCAAACCAGTTCACCGCAAGGCTCTCAATGCCTGCCAGCACCACCTTCGAGGAGCAGGATGAGGCTGCCAAGAGCATGGAGCAACAGCTCCTCGCAATTGAAGGCGTGGATGTAGTTCAGTCAACCGTGGGTTCGGCAGCAGATGGCCGGGTGGCCTTCGGGGCAGCCGCAAGTGGAATCGCCTTCACGATCATTGCCGATGAAGATGCCGACATTGAGGCTATGCAGTCAAAGGTTTTGCAACTAAACGCTCCGGAGGACAGCGAAATCACGACCAGTCAAGGTGGGGGCTTCGGCTCCTCCGAGACCATCGACATCCAAGTACTTGCAAGCGATAACGACTTGCTGCAGGAGGCTGTTGATAAGGTTGCCGCTGCCATGGACGGCATTACCGATGTCAGTGCCGTGACGACGACTCTGGAGGCGGACGAGCGAGTCCTTGAGATCATTGTTGACCGCGAAAAAGCCGCCGGTTACCTTCTCACAGAGACTGCCGTGACAGGCATCGTCGCCTCGCAGCTTCGTCCGAGCCCGCTTGGCACAGTCAGCGTTGAGGGTAATGATGTCCAGGTCTTTATTGCCGGTGCTGAGGCTCCCGAGTCCATCGAGGAGATTCGCTCTTTGCAGATTCCGACTTTCCAAGGACTTGTCCAATTGGATCAGCTTGCCAGTGTCGATGAGGTTCTGAAGCCAACCTCCATTACCTCGGAGCGTGGCAACAGAACTGCAGAAGTCCAGCTGAGCACCGAGGGCGATGACCTGGGAGCAATTTCTGCAACCGTTCTCGAGCGTCTTGATGCCCTTGAACTGCCAGTCGGCGTCACCGCAACCGTTGGTGGTGCTGCGGCAGATCAGGCTGAGAGCTTCGAGCAGCTTGGGCTAGCGCTCCTCGCCGCGGTCGCAATCGTTTACATCGTCATGGTGGCAACCTTCTCGAGCCTGATCCAGCCGCTGCTGCTTTTGATCTCGATTCCATTTGCTGCCACCGGCGCACTTGGGTTGCTATTGCTTACAGACACTGCCCTCGGAGTTCCGGCACTGATCGGTATGTTGATGCTGATTGGAATCGTGGTTACAAACGCGATTGTGCTTATTGACCTCGTCAATCAGTATCGAGCTCAGGGCTACAGCGTCGAGCGATCGCTGATGCAGGGTGCTAGACAGCGACTACGTCCGATCTTGATGACCTCCCTGGCCACCATCTTCGCCCTAACCCCGATGGCATTTGGCCTCACTGGCGACTCCGGCTTCATCTCGCAGCCTCTTGCGATTGTGGTTATCGGTGGACTGTTCTCCTCGACGCTGCTCACTCTGATTCTTGTCCCCACCCTCTACTGGCTTGTTGAGGGACGTAAGGAGCGCAAGAAGCTTCGTGTTGAGCGTAGAAGCGCCAAGAAAGAAAAACGTGCTGCCAAGAGATCAGGCGCTCCTGTCGCTGTTAGTGGCGCAGACAGCCAACCTGAACCATCCACCGCTGAGGCAAATGTGTTGACCCTTGAAAAGGAAGAGGAAGACCCAATTGCCGAGGCAATGGAGCAATCCTTCACTCCTGCAGCAGGTGGACCTGCGCCCGAGATGCCATGGTCTGACGATGACATTGCCAATGCCCTGGCCGAAGACGTAAAGCTTGACGATGAGTCCCAGATGCGTTGGTCGGAAGAAGTGAGCGAAGAGCCTCCTGCGAAGGCAGCTAGTGAGCCGGGCATACCCGAGTTCCTAACAAGTGAGATGCCGATTGTCTCCTCCGGCGAAGCTTCACTAACTGGTCGCGACAAGCGCGAGGCTAAGAAGCAGGCAAAGCGAGAAGCCAAGGCGCAGCGCAAGGCCGCAAGGGACTCCAGGCACTCTGGCTAAAGCAATGGCTGAATACATAGTTTGGATCGACTGCGAGATGACGGGTCTCGACGTTGAAAAGGACGAGCTTTGCGAGATTGCAGTTATCGTTACCGACCAGGAACTTGCTGCCCAAGATGGCGGCCTGCAAATCGTTATCAAACCCTCCGATGCCGCTATGGAGAACATGGGTGAGTTCGTAACCAACATGCATAGAGAGTCTGGT
>JBDQMQ010000062.1:0-5793 GCA_040262185.1 Aquiluna sp.
GTGCCCGACCGACCCTCGCAGTTCTTTGTGAGCGACTCGCTTGGAGGCGAACTGGCCAGAGCGGACAGGGTGGCAGGTGTGAAAAGTGGACTGACCGCCATCACCCTTGAGAGCATTCTCGGCAAGCTACCCGATCTTGAAACCCATCCACTAGATCTTTCAGTCGGCACGCAGTTAGCCCTGGGTGTGGCGATGCAGCTGAGCCATAGGCCACAGCTGTTGCTTCTAGACGAGCCGGTGCAGGGGCTGGATCCGATCTCAAGGGAACTTATGGCTGAGACTATCCGCTGTGTTCAGGAGACAGGTTGTGCTGTGGTTATTGCCACTCACGACCTTGACTTTGCCAAAAGGCTTACCGGCCGAGTCTTTGAGATCTCCTCTTGCCAGCTCCAGCAACTAAGCGAGGTCAAGGTATGAACCGACTTCGCGCAATTGTGTTGACGCTGCTTTCCCTGTCGGCGCTCGCAGTCTTTTTCTGGCCATTCTGGTTTGATGCCACAGGCACCGAGGAGTCGCTGGCTGGCTCACTCGCTGTTATCGCAGCAATCGTGATTGCAGGCGCAACCTTTGTGGTCTTCGATGGTGAGCTTGTTGGACCAAAGCAGCTCGCCCTACTTGGCTTGCTGGCCGCCCTGGGGGCCGCAGTCAGAGTTGCAACCGGGGGCACCGGAGGCTTTGAGCTGGTATTTCTAGTTGTGATTATTGGAGGCGCTGCACTCGGCGTTAGGTTCGGATTTTTACTTGGTGCCCTAACAATTTTGGTGTCGTCCATCTTCTTCGGCGGCTTTGGTCCCTGGACCGCATTCCAGATCTTTGCAACGGCATGGGTTGGTGCCGGAGCTGGGTTTGTTGGCCGCAAGCTTTCGAGGTGGCGGATTCCGGCGCTTGCAACCTACGGAGTTCTCGCAAGCTACCTCTTTGGTTTGATCATGAACCTCTGGTTTTGGCCATTTGCGGTTGGTCCGACGACATCTATCTCCTATGCCCCAGGCGCCACCCTTGGAGAGAACCTCCTCAGCTTCCTCACCTATAGCCTGCTCAGCTCAACCCTGACTTGGGACACCGTGCGGGCGCTTAGCGTTGCTATCGGACTGGTGGTCTTTGGTAGACCGCTGATTCGGACTTTGGAGCGAGCCAAGCTCTAGACGGAGAAATACTTAGCCTCTGGGTGGTGGAAGACAAATGCGTCTGTGGACTGCTCAGGGTGGAGCTGAAGCTCCTCGCTGAGTTCGATGCCCAGTCGCTCAGGTCTTAGAAGTTCGACGACCTTCTTGCGATCTTCCATCTCCGGGCAGGCTGGATAGCCGAGCGAGAACCTCGCCCCTCGATACTTGAGGTCGAAGTATCCGGCAAGCTCTTTGGGGTCCTCAGATTCAAATCCGAGCTCCGCACGGATGCGGCTGTGCCAGTACTCGGCCAGCGCCTCGGTTAACTGCATTGCTAGGCCGTTGAGCTCCATGTATTCGCGATAGGCATTTTCGGCGAACAGCTTCTGGGTGAAGTTGTCAACGTTTGAGCCAACTGTCACAAGCTGAATCGGCATGACATCTATCACGCCCGATTCCTCACTCTTCACAAAGTCCGCTAGGCAGAGGTGCCGATCTCTTCTCTGGCGCGGGAAGCTAAAACGCATTCGCTCCTTGCCAAGAACACCTGCGCCACCATCTGGAGCTAGCAGCCCTTTGGTACCCAGCAGCCCCTCGAGATCGTCACCGTGGCCTAAGACAACGACCTCGTTTGCACTTGAATAGACAGGGAAGTAGCCATAGGCAACCTTTGCGTCAAACATCCCCTCGGCCAGAATGCGGTCGAGCCAGTAGCGCAGCCTTGGTCGGCCCTCGGTCTCAACCAGCTCCTCATAGCCTGGGCCATCGTTTCTGGAGGGCTTGAGGCCCCACTGGCCCATGAAGGTCGCGCGCTCATCCAAGAAGTCCGCATAGTCGGCGAGCTTGATGCCTTTTACGAGTCTCGTACCCCAGAAGGGCGGCGTTGGGACGCTGTTGTCACTTGCAACATCGGAGCGAGCCGGGAGATCCGCTTCGTCGGTGAGAGTTAGCTGTGTCTTTGCGTGGATGCGCTTTTTGAGTGGCGGCAGCCCCACGCTCTCTGGATCTGCACCCCGGGCAATCTTCACAAGCGGCTCCATCAAATCAAGTCCCTCAAAGGCGTCTTTGGCGTATCTCACGACGCCTTCGAACTGACCGGCTAGGTCATCTTCGACAAATGCTCTGGTTAGCGCAGCACCTCCGAGAATTACTGGCCACTTCGTTCCAAAGCCTCTTGATGCCAACTCCTCAAGGTTTTCTTTCATCACAAGTGTCGATTTCACGAGTAGACCGCTCATGCCGATGACGTCGGCATTGTGCTCTTCTGCGGCGGCGATGATGTCATTGATTGGCTGTTTGATTCCCACGTTAATGACGTTGTAGCCGTTGTTGGTCAGGATGATGTCGACGAGGTTTTTGCCGATGTCGTGGACATCGCCTCGAACTGTTGCAAGGACAATGGTTCCCTTGCCGCCCTCGTCGGTTTTTTCCATGTGGGGCTCTAGGAGCGCTACGGCGCTCTTCATAACCTCGGCAGACTGCAGCACGAAGGGAAGCTGCATCTCGCCCTTACCAAAACGTTCTCCGACTATCTTCATGCCCTCGAGCAGGTGGTTGTTGATGATATCTAGCGGCTTTACGCCGTCTTCCCTGGCCTGATCGAGATCCTGCTCAAGTCCCTTGGCTTCCCCGTCAATGATTCTGCGCTCAAGGCGCTCAGTGACGCTTAGAGCAGCCAGCTCGGCAGCCCTGGCATCTTTGAGAGCAGAGCTGTTGACACCGGCGAATAGCTCGAGCATCGCCTGCAGCGGGTCATAGGTGATGTTTCCCGCATCGTCATACTCTCTGCGGTCATAGACCAGATCCAGAGCAACCTTCATCTGGTCCTCGGGAATCGATGCCAGTGGCACAATCTTTGCCGCATCGATAATTGCCGTGTCGAGTCCAGCCTCGTAGGCCTCGTGTAGGAACACCGAGTTCAGCACAGAGCGCGAGACCGGATTAAGTCCAAAGGAGACATTTGAGACTCCGAGGGTGGTGTGAACACCGGGGTAGAGCCTGTTGACCTCACGAATAGCCTCGATGGTCTCAATCGCGTCACGCCTGGTCTCTTCCTGGCCGGTAGCGATTGGGAAGGTAAGACAGTCCATGATGATGTCACTGACCCGCATGCCCCAGTCCTCGACCAAGGTGTCGATGAGTCTTGATGCAATGCGGACCTTGTCCTCTTTGGTTCTTGCCTGGCCCTGCTCATCAATCGTTAGAGCTATGACAGCTGCACCATGTTCCTTGACCAGAGGCATAGACCTCTGGAAGCGTGAATTAGGGCCGTCGCCGTCTTCAAAGTTGACCGAGTTAATCACCGGTCTGCCGCCGATTAGCTCAAGTCCAGCCTTCATCACCTCGGGTTCGGTCGAGTCGATGACAAGTGGCAGGGTCGATGCCGAGGCAAAGCGGGAAACAATCTCCTGCATGTCTCTTACGCCATCGCGACCGACATAGTCGACGCTGACGTCCAGAAGGTGAGCACCATCGCGAACCTGTCGCTTTGCAATCTCGACGCAGTCGTCCCAGCGCTCCTCGAGCATTGCCTCTCGGAAGGCCTTGGAGCCATTGGCGTTGGTGCGCTCACCAATTGCCAAATAGGTGTTGTCCTGGTCGAGGGCAACGTGTTGGTAGAGAGAGGAAACCCCTGGCTCGATAGAGATCTTTCTCTCGAGCGTCTTCACCCCGCCCACTCTTTCGACCACAGCCTTCAGGTGCTCTGGGGTAGTTCCGCAGCAGCCACCAACCAGTGAAAGCCCAAACTCCTTGATGAACTGCTCGTGAGCAGTTGCCAGCTCGTTTGGTGTCAGCGGGTAGACAGCGCCATCTCCCTGGAGGATCGGCAGTCCAGCATTTGGCATAACCATGACTGGAATCTGAGAGTGCTTACTCAGCTGCCTCAGGTGCTCGCTCATCTCGGCTGGACCTGTCGCACAATTCAGCCCAATCATGTCAATACCGAGAGGTTCAAGGGCAGTTAGGGCAGCTCCAATCTCGCTTCCCATGAGCATGGTTCCAGTGGTTTCAACGGTTACCTCAACAAAAATCGGTAACCTAATGCCGCTCTCAACAATGGCCTGCTTGCAGCCATTTATGGCGGCCTTGGTCTGGAGGAGATCCTGGCTCGTCTCAACCATGAAGGCATCGCTGCCTCCCGCAATTAGACCCTTGGCCTGACGGGCAAAGGCCTCCTTGAGAAAGTCATAGGTGGTGTGGCCAAGGGATGGAAGCTTTGTCCCTGGTCCCATCGAACCCAAAACCCAGCGTGGTTTGGAGTCTTTGGCGGTGAATTCATCGGCTGACTGTCTAGCGAGCCTCGCGCCCGCCTCAGCGAGCTCCTCGATGCGGTCGTCAATGCCGTAGTCGGAGAGATTTGACCAGTTTGCGCCGAAGGTATTGGTCTCGACGCAGTCGATGCCGGTCTCGAAGTATGCGTTATGGACATCGAGGACAATGTCGGGTCTGGTTGCGTTTAGGACCTCGTTGCAACCCTCGTGACCCTCAAAATCCTCAAGAGTTGGCTTTCGATCTTGCAACATGGTGCCCATTGCACCATCGGCGATCACGACACGTGTATTCAGGGCGTCAAGCAGCGCGCTCGCCCTCTCGGTCAGCTCGACCTGCTTGAACTCATGCAATAGCAATAGAACTCCAGTTTTATGGGGATTCCGCAGGCTTGCGCTACCCATAGCTTAATTGACAGGTTCGGAGGCAGACAAAAATCTAAGGTTTTGTTTAGATTGCCCCGTTACCCTTACCTCTATGCAACTAATCGGCATCTGGGCTGTCGTGGCAGCAACTTTAGGTCCTATACAGAACATAACGGGTTGGACCCTGTCCGCTTTCTTATGGCCAGGCTATGACCCAATTCGTCAGACCATCTCCGACCTCGCCGCTGATGATTCTCCTGTCAAATGGGTTCAAACTAGTTTCTTCATTCTCGGTTCCACCCTTACCTTGATTGGCGCTTGGCATGCAAAGTCGCTGGCGATGCCGGGACGAATAACACTCTTTCTTGCGGGACTGAGTTCATATGGGGTTGCCATATTTGCGGTGCCGGATCAGACATCTAATTCTCCCCAGCACCTGTTTTTTGCCACCTCAGCCTTTGTGTTGTTTTCGGCCTGGCCACTATTGGCCATGAGATTTGACCGCCAGTATCACTGGAGCATTCGGCCACCGGGGGCAATTACGGCAACAGCCGTGATGACAATCGCAACCTTGGTCTTTCTGCTTACCTGGCTAGACCCGGATCGGACAGTAACTGGACTTGCGCAGCGGGCAATCGTAGTGATGCAGGTGGTTTGGCTAACTTTCGCCATTTGGGCGCAGTGGCTCCATCAACGAAAGCTGATACCTGCCGAAAACACCTAAAGGTAAATGTTTAGTCTTGACTCAACAAGCTTTTCGAACGAGCCCACCTTGCCTCCAGCTGCCTTGAGTTCCTCATAATCCAAGAACATAGACATTGACCCGTCTTCATATTCCAGAAGCACGCACGGCTCCCTGCCCTGAGAGGCAGCAAGCTCGGCCGGGCTTCTCTCGTTCATATGAACAAGCCTCATCTTGATGCCCCTGCTCGCTTCAAGCCTTTTCTCGAAGTCTTTGAAGGCCTTCTTTTTCATGATCGGGGAGTGGGTTATGTCACAAAGGCTGCATTCTTTGACCCCTATTAGGTGACCGAGAAAATAGCTCACTTCGC
>JBDQMQ010000063.1:0-5745 GCA_040262185.1 Aquiluna sp.
CCCTCGGTGCGTGGGCAATTGAATCTGGACTAGTCGCATCTACCGACGACTCGATAACGCCCGTGACAATTGATGTTCCTTCAGGTCGAGTGCGGGCAGTGGTCACTAAGTCCGGAGGGCAAATTACCCGAATCACCTTCCAAAACGTGCTATCGCATACTGTCGCGACAGCTACCGGTCTAAAGCTGGGTGATGGGCGAGAGGTAAAAGTTGACATTGCCTACGGAGGAGCAAACTACGCAATTCTCGAAGCTAGCCAATTGGGCCTGTCTGTAAAGCCTGAACATCTCGACGAGCTGATACGGCTAGGCAGAGAGATTAAGTGGGCTCTGAACAATTCGACTGAGGCACAATCTCAAAGTGACTCTCGACTCAACGGCATCTACGGGACCATATTCTTTGATCGCCTTCAGGCAACCGACTCGACTATCCACGATAGAAACGTAACGATTTACGCCGATGGGCGAGTGGACCGCTCACCCTGCGGATCGGGAACAGCAGCCAGAATTGCCCAGCTCCACCATCTAGGCCAGATGGGCCCAGACACGCTTTTACTGCACGACTCGATTGTCGGCACCAGGTTTGAGGGCCGAATCGCCACTTCCCCCGACCCAAGAGCCGAACATGGCGTGGTTCCCGAGATTTCTGGTAACTCCTGGCTGATGGCGGAATCCAAGTTCATTCTTTCCGGCTCCGACCCACTTCCCTCGGGCTTCTCGCTCCGATGAACGGTGTTCGTTGGGTTGACTCCAAAACTCTCCTCGATGATTTTGGTTTCGGCCGGGCAATAGCTGCAATTTCCGAGGCGCTCGAATCCGGTTACGACCCCGAAACAGACCATTCGCGCAGCGTAATCAACTTCGCTGAGGGTCAAGGGCTAGTAATGCCCAGCGAATACAAGGACCGGGTTGGCCTCAAGTTCGTAACTGTCGCTCCAAAAAACCCAGCAGTTGGTCTTGATCGAATCCAAGGAATCTACACACTCTTTGACGCACTGAACTTATCGCCAATCCTGCAATGTGATGGTGCCACTCTTACTCTGCTAAGAACGGCCTCTGTCACAGCAGCGATAGTTGAAAGGTTGCTTTCGAGCCAAAATCCAAGTGTTGCGGTCTTTGGCTCCGGGCCTCAGGCCTCCGCTCACATAAAAGCTCTTGCGGACTCAACCGGTGTTGGAAAAATCTCATTATTCGCTCGCAATCCTGAGTCATCGCAGCGACTGGTTGCTGACCTCACGGCTCAAGGGTTCGACATTTCAATGGGGTCCGAAGAGGACTTGTTGGGTGCCGACCTGGTCCTCACCCTCACAACCAGTAGAGAGCCACTGTTTGATGAGAGTCAGGTTTCTCCGACTGCCGTAATTTCGGCAATCGGCTCACACGAGCCAACAGCTCGCGAACTTCCTGGGGAACTAATGGGCTCAGCTGTTGTATACATTGAGAGTTTGAAATCGGCCCTGTCTGAGGCCGGAGATGTGATCATGGCGATTGAGGAGGGTCACGTTGAGCAGGCTGACCTGGTCAAGATTCGCCAACTCTTCAGTTCGTCAGGTAACCAAGAGTCCTTAGGGAGAAAAGTGTTCAAATCCACAGGAATGTCATGGCAGGACCTTGTAGTGGTCAGAGCTCTTGAAAAATCACTTGCGCTGTAGTTCAAAGAGCCACCTGACAGAATCGAACTGGAGAAGCCCCCTGGAGTCAAGATCTCAAGCACCCAAGACAATAATTGGCCTGACCACATAAACAGTAATCGTTTGTGCTCATGGAATAAGCTCTGTCCCTCCTGCGGGAAAGTCCTAGCAGATAACCTTCGCAAAGAGGCGCGCGCCCCCGATGTCACGAAACCCTAAGCTCCACTCGTCGTTTGCTAGCTCGCGTAGGAGGCTAGAACCAAGGCCTACCTTTGTTTTGCCCAACGGGCCAGTTCCATTGTCTAGGACTTCAAAAATTATCTGGTTCGGGAAGTCTCCGGGGGACACTGAGACCGAAACCTCCGTCGCCAGCCCGTGCCTAATTGAGTTCGTTATCGCCTCTTCAGCGAGCATGACCACTACTTCTGCCTGAGAAGTCGTTAAGTCAGATTCGGGAAGGCTAAATTCAAGTCTTGCAACGCCTTCCCAGTCTGCCTGAAGGCTCTTTAGACGCTCAGAAATGGGGAGCGACTGGCCGACTAAAAAATCGTGTTTAGCCTGGTCAATAATGTCTATCACAGCAGATTCAAGACTGTGTATTGACTCAGGCGGTTCCTGAGGCTGTGATAGCTGTAGAGCAAGGATTCTGTTTTGAACTGAGCTGTGGAGAAAGCTTGCCAACTTTCGACTTACTAGCTCTCGATGCGCGAGAGCCAACGAACCCGAAACGTCGCGGTCTTTCCTCCTCACTCTTGGCCCTTCGCCAGCGAGTCGGCCTCCCTTCCAGCTTGCTGAGAAAACCACAGAGGCTATTCCTAGGGCGATGAAGTTTGCTGTTGAACCTGCCAAATAGCGTCCTGGGTCAATTTCGCCCACAAACAGCAGTTGATTGCTCAGCGTTATCAGACATGCCGTAATAACAACCACACCTGCGTAGGCCCCAAAAAACCGGTTAATTAAAGATGTCCGAGATTTCTTGAACGACAAATTGGCAAGCGTGAAAACAGATGTGATCACCAGAAAGCTAATCAGCGCGGCTATAGCCGAGCTCGTGACGCTGACATCAGGGCTAATCGCGTTGTAGGCGAATAGCAGCCCCGCATAAAGGGCTGCCACAATCGTGGGTGCAGAAAAGGGACGGAGTGCTATGGCGTCGACATTGATGCCGCGAATTATAAGCAAGTCCCGTATCCAGTTCGGACGAATCCAGCGCGAGCGTGACATTGGCTTCACGCACTCAACCAAGACACGTTCCAAAACCTGCGCAGGTGAATCGTGTTGAGATCGCTCAAAAACGCGAACAACCCGCCTCTCCAAGTCTCTAAAAAACGACGCAATTTGTTCAGTGGGTTCATTGGTTATTGAGGCAGCCAGCGAATGAGAGAGGCGCACTCTCTCATTGAAACGAAATTCTCTTCTTGCAATCTCAAACACTGAGCTGAGAGTTATCAGTATTGCTCCAAGAAGTCCGGCTACAAACAATGCCGCCCCACTGAGCCCAATTGGGATCAAGCCGATGAGCCCTTCCAGCCAGCTCATAAACACAAGCGCACAAACGCCAAGGGCGGCCCCAAAACCGACGACCAAGGGTGCGGGTATCGGGTTCTCCCTGTGTCTGCGAAATATTGTTGCCCGTGCTAACTCGCCGTTTAGCAATATGAAGAGCCAGATCATTAGAAAGACAAAGAATTCTCTAAATAGGATTTCAAACGTCAAAACCTCTGGAGTCTGTCTAAACAGGAGGGCAGAGGCCAGTGAAATGGGTATCCCCAGGTTGAAGATTAACTTTCTGTCCAGAAGCGTTGGGCCACCAATTCTCCTGAAGTACTCAAACGTCGTTGGCATGCTCTAGTCAGTCTGAAGTGCGATTCAAGAACACTCTGGCCAGGTGCACTCTTTGATTTCGATCCAAGTGAGAGGGAATGCCCAGTGCCTTAGAAATTCTGTTGACAGCAATAGCAACCGAGGCCTCGGTAATACCCCTGTGCTTTGCAATTTCCTTGTTCGAAGCGCCTGAAGCGAGAAGTGACAAAACCTGGAACTGAGAGTCAGTAAGTGCAGATAGTGGCCCGCTCTTTTTGTGCTCAATGTGCCCCTCTTGCGCTGCTACACGATTGATTGCAGCTTCAAGCTCTTTGCCATTTGAGAGCTTGTCTTTTAGAAGGTAAACGTAGTTCTTCGCAAGTTGCGGCCACTTCCCTCCCACTACCGCTCTCGGGTCTTCGTAGCTGGTCAAATAAACCACACCGAGTTCTGGGTTGTGCTTTTGCCAAGCCAAAGATACGTCTACACCATTGAGTTGCCGACCAAGGTTTAGATCCACTACCAGGACGTCGACTTCGGCATGGCTGAGCTGGCTGAGCGCCTCTGCCCCGTCTGAGGCCGCAAAGACCACCTCGAAACCGTCGGCATTCAAAGAAGACTCCAAAGCGTAACGAAGAAGTCCGTTGTCTTCGACAATTCCCACCTTGATAATCACGTCATTTATTATCATCGATTCTCTCCCCCGTAAACGTCATTGGGTGTCTGCACCAAAGAGCTGGAGCTAGCCCGAAATAGCCTCTTCTGGATATCGATAAACCCCATCTGAGACCTCGATTGTGTTGAAGTTGTCGAAGACGAACTGCATGCCCTTGGCCTCAGGGGAAAATTCTTCGATCCATTCACAGTTGTGGAAGTAGCTTCCATCTAGAATCTTCGCTTCGGAAACCTGCGATCTTTCCATCATCAAAATCATTGCTGCACTTTGAACGTACGTATTGTCAGATAGCGACATTGAGGGATCTCCTTTTAGGTCCAGGTATGCGCGCTCAAGGAGTTTCTGTCGATGGTCTTCTCTACCCTCGAGCTTTGCAGCCATGAACACCCCAAAATAGTCAGCCGTGCCCTCGGCAAACCACCTCAATGGGTTTAGGTCCTCCTCGTCGATACCCAAGATTGGCGAGCAGCGATTCAAGAGGTAATTGGAGAGGCCATGGTAAGCCTCATGGAAGAAAATTTCGGTTGCTGTTGTCTTGTCGTGCTCTGCAGTCCGAGCATAGATTGCAGCGCGTGATTCCAGGCACGGGTCTGGCGCAGTTGCGACATCAGCGGCTCCGCGGATCCACATTCCTACAACGCGAGAACCATCCTGGAAATCACGCCTCTCTTGCTCGGTGCACCCCATTAGTCCCTGTTGCCAATCTTCAAATTGGCGAACTGTGTCTTCCACCTCGTCAGAACTGAGCACATGCGAGTGTGCGCGAAAAGGTGCCCCGTCAAAGATCTCTGGATCTGGGTCATCGTCAAGTGCCTCACCGATGGGCCAAATTAGGCCCATGAAATCAGCCGGAGGGTCAGACATCTCGGCAACTGCCGCTTCGACCCAAAGCATCACCTCAGAAGATGGAATTTGAGAATCAAAACTCACACCAACTCGGGTAACCGGTCGATCAGTTTCACCTGGCTCAGTTTCTAGGCTGCCGGATTGCCCTTGCTGAGTTTCCTGCTCGGCACTCGGAGTCGCACTTGGACCCTCGGACTCACCCGTTGCACAGCCGCTGAGGATCAGCACTAACGCCAGGAGTGAGGCCGCCTGTCGGCGGAGTCGCTGGATCATATTCTTGGACAAACCAACTACCTCGTCAGAACTGTTTTTGTCAGCTGCTTCACGCCATCGATGTAGATATCAACGCCAACGTTCAAGCCGACCGCCGCTGTTTTTCTCTGAAACACCTGGTAGTCAGATGCCACAGTTGTCTTGAACCACTTGCCGGCAATCTTCCAGGCCAAGGTCTTGCCACTGAAACCCTTCGCATAGACAGCCACATAGCCGTTGAATGCCCCTGCATTGACCTTCCCTGAGGATGTCGCCGCAGTCTCGGATTCTGAAGCCCCTGTTTTAATCGGGACTTCTGGAGTCACCGTCTTTTCAACATAAATCAATCCTGAGTAGTAGGTCAGGGTGCCGTGAGATGAGCCAAAGACAATCAGTTTCGTCCCCGCTTTCAGAGAAGCTGGCATCTCAAAGACAAGTGCGGTTTTGCTCTGTGCAGAGATAGTCGCTTTGACTCCGTCAATTGCAATCGAGCCAACTAGATTCAATCGCCTGCCGATTATTGTGATGAGGTCACCCG
>JBDQMQ010000064.1:0-2515 GCA_040262185.1 Aquiluna sp.
GGTATGGGGGCGGCGGCGGTGGAGGCGACGATGACGACTGCTGCGCCGACGGTGGCGGTGGCGGAGGAGGCTCTTCATATGCCTCTAGCACCAACACTCAAAACATCGAGCACCAAATCGGGGTGAACTCTGGCCACGGCAGGCTCGTAATCACCTACTCGCTGGCTCCCGTAGTTGTCGATTTTTCAGGTCAGCAGCTGAGTGCACTAACCGCAAGCTTCACTCTTGAGCTTTCGGAGCCCATATTTGGACTGACCGAAGAGGACCTGAGCATTTCCACTCAGTCCTGCGCTATTTCCTCGATAGCAGTTGATAACCAGTTGGCAAGCATTTTGCTATCGGGCTGCTCCGATGGGGAAGTGACCCTAACTCTGCGGGCTAATTCCATCGGCACAGGAGACGCAGGCCCCACAAGCGATGCGGTCGCGACCTTGGTATTTGATGGCCAGGGTCCCAGCTTTGAGTTCTCCGAGAGTCCCAGCGTCATCTCTTCGAGCGCAATAACCATCCCCTTCTCAGTGTCTGACAATTTGTCTCCCAGCAGCGATTCATTCGCTGTTGATGGTTGCTCGCTGGCAGTGAGCGGATCGGCCGTCGTGCTTACTTCCTGCAGTGATGGTGTGGTGCGGGTATGGGTGCAGCCGCTTGCACTTGAAGATGTCTGGGGTAATCCAGCACCCGAGGAGCCACTCAGCCTCAGCTTCGCCGTTGACACTTTGGGACCCCTAGCCACCTGGAACCAGGTGGTGGTTCCAGGTGATGACCCATTTAGCTACTCAGCGCTCTTGAATTTCTCCGAGCCCGTTAGCTTTAGTCCGGACTTGGTCACATTCGCATCAGAGATTGCCTGTGATTTGGGAAGTAGCGAAAGCGAAAGTGGCTGGCTCTTTTCGGCAACCTGCGGCTATGGCTCAGGTATTTGGTCTCTAGACGCTTCGTCGGTGAGCGATCTGCTCGGTAACTATGCGCTTCAGGAGTCTGTGGTCATCGGCTTTGATAACCCACGTCCGCCAGAGCCGGCCGAAGAGCAGCCTCAAGAAGCTTTGTCGCCGCCCGACTCCGAACCTGCTGCCCCTGAACCTGCTGCCCCTGCGACACCCGAGCCCGTCACCCCTGCACCGGTGGCACCCGAACCAGTAGCCGCTGAACCAGTTCCGCAATCACCGGAGGTTCCCTCAACCGAGTCTGAGGAGGTCTTGCCCGCGACTGAAAGCGCTGAGGTATTGCCTGTCACCGAAAGCGACACTGTTTCTGCCGCAGTTGACCAGGAGGAGCTGCTTGATGCAGAGCTTGAGCGAGAACTAACCTCACCTCCTTCCCCGGTTGCGCAGAGCACCCCAAAACCAATTGAGACCGAGGAACTCATAGCGGAAACTCAGGAGGAGCCGCTCACGACAAGCGAATCGGAAAGCACGAGTCCAATTGCTGGAATCGAACGTGATACTCCACTTGCAGAACCTGTGGTCTTTGAGTCAGAGGAGGCTAGAGAGGAGAATTTCCCATGGCAGATTGCGCTAGCCGTTGCCGCACTCATCGCAGCCGGAGCATTGGCTCTGAGGTTTAGCGGAAGATGATGGTTCTTTGACCATCTAGCAGGACGCGGTGTTCGGCGAACCACCTGATTGCTTGGGTGAGGGTCTTGGACTCCGCGTCTTGTCCTATCTGGACGAGCTTGCCCTTCGAGTCACTGTGTTCAACACGAGTGACGTTTTGTTCGATGATCGGGCCCTCGTCGAGGTCCTGCGTGACAAAGTGTGCTGTGGCACCGATTAGCTTCACACCTCGAGCGTGTGCCTGGGCGTATGGGTTAGCGCCCTTGAAGCCTGGCAAAAACGAGTGGTGGATGTTGATTATTCGTCCGGCAAACTCCTCGCAGAATTCTGGCGAGAGAATCTGCATAAAGCGAGCGAGAACTATGAGCTCAACGTTGTTCCCATGAATGAACTCCCGCAGTCTCTTTTCAAATAGAGCCTTATCAACGCCAGTATTGATTGGGTGGTGTTCGAACTGAGCGCCGTAAAAGGTCGCCATTGAGCTAAGGTCTGGGTGGTTGGCAAACACCCCTGAGACTTCAATTGGGAGCTGTTCGGAGCGGTGCCTAAATAGAACGTCATTGAGGCAGTGACCGGCCTTAGAAACGAGCAGCACTGTCCGCATTGGTCGCCCAACAAAGTCGAGCACATACTCAAGCTCAAAGTCACCGATTATTTTCTCAATTTGCTTTTCAAAGTCGGACTTTGAAATGTCTGCCTCGATCTGAAGCCTCATGAAAAACCGTCCGGTGTCTTCCGATGTGAACTGCTGACTCTCAGTAATGTTTCCGCCGGCGTCGACGACAGCTCCAGATATGGCATGGACTATGCCGGGTTTGTCCGGGCAAACAAAAGTTAGGACCCAGTGCTCTTTTTGACTCACGTGCTCAATCCTATTGAGCGAGCCGCGATGGTAAGCCGCTGGGGACTTGTAAACTTGGGGGATGCCACTAGCCGAAAACCACAATGCCCCTCTTTCCGAG
>JBDQMQ010000064.1:2525-5594 GCA_040262185.1 Aquiluna sp.
ATGTTCAGCCGCACTCGGGAGCTACCGCAAACGCTGCGCTGATGATGGCACTTGCTAAGCCCGGGGACCGAATTCTCGGCCTGAGCCTTGCTCACGGTGGCCACCTAACCCACGGTATGAAGCTCAACTTCTCGGGCCAGATGTATGAGGCTCACGCTTACGAGCTACACCCGGAGACTTTCCTGATCGACATGGACATGGTGCGTGAGCGTGCTCTGGAGACTAGACCAGAGGTGCTAATCGCTGGATGGTCCGCATATTCACGACACCTCGACTTTGCTGCCTTTAGGTCGATTGCCGATGAGGTCGGCGCAAAGCTCTGGGTTGACATGGCTCACTTCTCCGGCTTGGTCGCGGGCAAGGTGCACCCATCTCCGGTGCCATATGCAGACGTTGTCTCCTCAACTGTTCATAAGACCCTCGCCGGCCCCAGGTCGGGCATGATTCTGTGCAAGCAGGAATGGGCGAAGAAGATTGACTCAGGCGTTTTCCCAGGACAGCAGGGCGGACCACTTATGCACGTCATCGCCGGCAAGGCCGTTGCCTACAAGGCAGCAATGTCACCTGCTTTCCAGGAGCAGCAGCAAAGAACTATTGACGGCGCCAGGGTCATCGCTGACAGGCTAATCCAGCCAGACATGAAGGCGGAGGGAGTCTCAGTTCTAACGGGCGGCACTGATGTCCACCTTGTTCTGGTTGACCTCCGCGACGCAGCCATCGATGGCCAGAGCGCTGAGAACATCCTTCATGAGGCTGGCGTGACAGTGAATAAGAACTCAGTGCCCAACGATCCAAGGCCTCCGATGGTAACTTCCGGAATCCGCATTGGTACTGCCGCCTTGGCAACTCGTGGCTTTGGAGTTGAAGAATTCACCGAGGTAGGCGACATTATCGCCTCGGCTCTCAAGGTTGGTGCGGATCTACCGAGCCTTAGAGCAAGAGTCAACAAGCTCACCGAGGCCTTCCCTCTCTACGAGGGTCTCGAGAACTGGTAAGTCCTTGACTGCAATCGCACTCGATGGTCTTGCTACCGCAGCCCAAATCAAGCGTGAGCTGTCAATCGAGGTCGAGAAACTTCGCGGTCAAGGCACCACTCCTGGCCTAGGCACGCTGCTGGTTGGAGATGACCCGGGTTCGCATTCTTACGTCGGCGGCAAACATCGAGACTGCGCAGAAGTAGGCATAGAGTCGATAAGAATCGACCTTCCCGCCTCAGCCACCGAGGCCGATGTTAGGGCAGCAATTAACGACCTGAATTCAGCTTCAGAGGTCACCGGCTACATCGTCCAGCTCCCGCTTCCATTTGGGATGGGAGCAAATCAAATGCTCGAGCTAATTGACCCCAAGAAGGACGCTGACGGTCTGCACCCAGAAAATTTAGGCAAGCTCGTCGTGAACGCCACCGGCAAGTTTGACTCACCACTTCCCTGCACGCCTAATGGAATCATCGAGCTGCTCAGGCGGCACGCGGTTGAAACCAAGGGCGCCGAGGTAGCGGTGATTGGCAGGGGGCTTACCGTCGGACGGCCGCTTGGCTTGCTGCTTAGTAACAGGGGTGTGGACGCCACCCCCACCCTCCTTCACAGCGCAAGTCGAGACCTCCCGGGAGTTGTTAGGCGCTCAGACATCGTGGTTGCCGCCATCGGCTCACCTCACTTTGTGAAGCCGGAGTGGGTCAAACCAGGAGCCGCTGTTTTGGATGTCGGTATCAGCCGCGTCGATGGAAAGCTAATTGGGGACGTGGATCCAGAGGTCGCTGAGGTTGCCGCTCACCTATCGCCAAACCCTGGCGGAGTTGGTCCTATGACCAGGGCAATGCTGCTAAAAAATGTAGTTGAGATGGCTAGGGCCTAGCCGTCCCCAAATCCCTCAAGGGCACTAAACCTTGGATCAATAGGGTCCTCGTGGGAGTGCGAGGGCTCCTCATCCATCCTTATTCCGCACCTCGAACACAACCCAGCGCAGTCTTCACTGCAGAGCGGCTTGAGGGGAAGAGCTGGAACTACGGAGTCGATTAGGGCCAGCTCAAGATCGATACGGTCTTGCTCGACTACGAAGTCATCCTCCTGCTCCGGTCGATACATAAAGAGCTCTTGGATTTCAACATCGATGTCATCGCTAATTTCGTCCAGGCAGCGCGAGCAAATTCCTGTTGCCTTGGCAGTGAACTCGGCGGAGGCGAGGATCCCCTCGTGAACAGATTCAAGCCTTGTCGGTATCGAGAGGTTGCTACCCGCT
The DNA here is from genome assembly GCA_040262185.1 of Aquiluna sp. Lineage (GTDB taxonomy): Bacteria > Actinomycetota > Actinomycetes > Actinomycetales > Microbacteriaceae > Aquiluna. The sequence goes on from JBDQMQ010000064.1 coordinate 4,764, forward strand.
GGGATACCCATCACCGCTGTGCCAATGGGTTCTGAAAGTGTGTGCTCCAGCACAACTTCCTTCATATTGCCTGGCTTGTGAATGAGCTCCTTGAGCTGAACAATCAAGGTCACTTGCCAAGCCTCTTGCTCAACGCCTTGGCAACCGCGCCTGGGACATGGGCCGAGACGTCTCCACCAAGTGATGCAACCTCGCGAACCAGTGATGATGAGATGTGTGAATAGGCGGGCTCTGTTGCAAAGAAGAAGGTCTCTATTCCGGAAAGATCCCGGTTCATGTTTGCAAACTGCAGCTCGTAGTCAAGATCCGCTGCTGTCCGCAGGCCTTTGATAATGGCGTTTGCTCCCAGGGAAACTGCATGCTTTGCAATCAGTCCACCCTCAAGCAAAGAAACCTCAACCTTGCTCAGGCCAGCTTCTGCGAGGGAATCTTGCCAGAGTCTTACTCGGTCAGCTGGTGAAAACATCGCGTTTTTGTTTGGGTTGTGAACAACAACAATCTCCAGCTCGTCCATGACGCCAGCTGCCCTGCGCACAACCGATAGGTGTCCGAGGGTAGGGGGGTCAAATGAACCTGGGTAAATTGCCTTTTTCGCCACGATGCAAGGTTAGCTGCAATTGCCTAGAAGTTAGAACTGGCTTCTGATCGCCCAGAGGTCTGGGAAGACCGGGTTGAACAACGTGGAGGCGAGGTAGCCTGCTCCACTTGAGCCACCGCTTCCAAGCTTCTTACCTATAGTTCGTTCGACCATCTTTACGTGGCGATAGCGCCACTCCTGAAGACCCTCGTCAAGATCGACCATGGCCTCACCGACCATCGCAGCTTCAGGAT
>JBDQMQ010000065.1:0-5503 GCA_040262185.1 Aquiluna sp.
ATGCCGTCTACGCCCATGGAGGCCAGGATCAGGTCAACACCCCAGTCGTTCAGGGTGCGGGCTGCATCAATGACGTCGCCAAGAGTCTTCATGTCCTTGCCCACACACTCAGCAAGCTCGTGGGCATTTGGCTTCATGACAGTTGCATTGCCCTTCTGGGCCCAGTAGCGAAGCGGGTCCCCAGAGGTGTCGAGAATGACCTTCACGCCAAGACGTTGGGTCACCTCAAATAGGGGATCTAGGTCGATTACCTTGTCGGTCTCTATGATCTCGGGGTGAGCCCCGGCCACAACCAACCACTGGGCCGAAGTGTCTACCAGAGTCTTTTCGGTGAGGCTGATGACTGCATCCCAGTCCTTTTGGTGCAGCGGTCTGGGGTGCTCATTGATCTTGGTCGTCGGGCCGTCATATTCAACGACTGTGGTCGAAACCCTTAGGGTGCCATCTACCCACAGCGGCACCAAAAAACTAGAAGACCCGGTCCGCTTCAATACGGCCGGGTCGGCATTGCCGATTGGGACCACGCCAGGAGCTGGAATCTTTGCAAGCTGGAGTCCGCGGGCTACATTGATGCCTTTGCCCGCAAGCTCTTCGCCGACCTCGTAGGCTCTGTTGACACCACCCTCAACCAGGTTCTTCACAAAATAGGTGCGATCCAGGGTTGGGGAGGGGGTGAGGGTGACAACAGGTGATTTCTGGTCAGCCATCGTGACTCCTTGGATGTGAGTGAAAAAATGACACTCACATCGTTGTAGGCGCCATGCCCACTATAGCCAAATAACTACTTATCTTCGCTCTCGTCAAGCTCTTTCGCAGTGATGGCATTTGGTCCCTGCTCAATAAGTTTCGGGCTTTCTATGGAGTCAATCCCAAGCTCGTTTTCGTCTAGATCATTGAGCTTTCTTGCGGTTACCAGCATTCTGGTCTCGAGCGATGAGACAAAGCCGTTGTAGCTCTTGACTGCACTGGTGAGCTTATTGCCCAGATCAGCTGCCAGTGCGGCTACCTTGCCCACTCGCTCGTAGAGCTCTCTGCCGAGCTTGATCATCGAGCGCACCTGAGACTCATCCGCATTCTGGCGCCAGATGTAGTTGATCGTCTTCAAGACCGAGAACAGCGAAACTGGAGAGGCAAGGGCGACGTTTTTCTTGAAGGCGTACTCCATCAAGGCCGGGTCCTGCTCCAAAGCTGCCGACAGCAGCGACTCGCTGGGCACGAAACAGATCACGAAGTCCGGAGAGGTATCCAGCCCCTCCCAATAGGCGCGTCCAGCAAGCTCGTCAATATGCCCCTTGACGGCCTTGACGTGCTCGGCAAGAAGCTTTTTGCGCCGCTCTAGCTCTTCGCCACTTGCAAGTTCTGAGATGGTGCTGGCCTCCTGGTACTTATCAAAGGGAACCTTGGAGTCGATTGCGAGAGCCTTGCCGCCTGGCAGATTGATAACCATGTCAGCCCTGCCCGACTTATCGCCGGTTGCGATGGTTGCCTGCTCAGAGAAGTCAGCGTGCTTGATAAGACCAGCAAGCTCCACCAGCTTTCTAAGCTGTGCCTCACCCCAGACTCCCCTGAGGGAATTGGAGCTGAGGGCCTGTGAGAGCTGCTGGGTCTGCTTTCTCAGGTTCTCATCGGTTTCGATGGCGCTCTTGAGCTGCTCGGATATGGTGCTGAACTGCTCTACTCGCTCTCGCTCCATGCGCTGCACGACGCTCTGCATCTGCTCTAGCTGCTGCTTCACGGGAGCGAGCTGAACTAGCACTTTGTTTTCTTGATCCTTCTGGCTCTGCGAGTTTTTGGCAGCCTCATCGGCCTTTGCCAGCTGGCTTCTGAGCTCATTCTCGGTCGCCTCCAGTGCGGCGAGCTTAGCCAGGACGGCAGGGTCTGAGCCCGTCGCCTTGCGTTTTGCGTAGCGATAGCCAACGTACGCGCCAACAACCAGTCCCAGCCCCAGGCCATTGAGCACAAAAAGCAGAGTTAGATCCATAGCCGCCAGTATTGCAGTGGGGTCAGACAACTAAGGTTTGCAAACGCTGGTTCGTGCTGCGAAGCAGCCCCTCGAGATCTTCCACCTCATGACGCTTTGCCATGTGCATCACGATCCTGGCGCAGGCATCTGAGTCCGCGAGTGCGTCGTGGTGCTGAAATTCCTCGTGTCCTATTGCGTAGGCAACCGCATTCAGGCGGTAGCTCTCTAGGTTGTAGGTCTTTCTAGACATCTTCAGGCTGCAGCCGTAGCTGAGGTTTGGAAGGTCAAAATTCACTGCTGCGGCAGAAGCCTTGAGAACCGTCATGTCAAAACTTGCATTGTGAGCAATTAGTGGCAGTCCATCTGTTAACAGCAGCAGTTCTGGAAGGGCGTCAAGCCAGTCGGGAGCATCGACAATGTCATCGGGTTTAATGCCGTGAACGGCGATGTTGCCAGAGAGAAAATAATTGTTTGGCGATGGCGGCTTGAAAAGCATCGCTAGCGACTGCGTGATTTGTCCGGCTTCAACTCTGACCAGGCCAACTGCGCAAGGAGAGGCCGGAGAAGAGTTGGCGGTCTCAAAGTCAATTGCCACGAAGTCCAAAGCCACAAGCCAATTATCGGGCAATAGACTTTCGCGGTGGCCCTAACTATCGGAATCGTCGGACTGCCCAATGTCGGCAAGTCAACCCTCTTTAACGCACTCACCAAGAACTCTGTGCTCGCGGCAAACTACCCCTTTGCCACCATTGAGCCCAACATCGGTGTCGTGAATCTTCCCGATAGCAGGCTCGACAGACTAAGCGAGATCTTCTCCTCGGAAAAGAAGGTGCCCGCTCCGGTCTCATTTGTGGACATAGCTGGAATTGTGCGCGGAGCCTCCGAAGGCGAGGGGCTAGGTAACCAGTTCCTAGCCAACATCCGCGAGGCAGATGCGATTGCGCAGGTTGTGCGCGGGTTTTCCGACTCCGACGTTGTGCACGTGGACGGCAAGGTTGATGCCAAGAGTGATATCGAGACCATCAACACCGAGCTGATCCTGGCCGACATGCAGACCCTGGAGAAGGCAAGGCCGCGAATCGAAAAAGAGGTCAAGACCAAACGCAACGATCCACAGGTGCTAGCCGTGATTGATGAGGCGATTGGAATCCTCGATGGCGGGAAGCCACTGTCCCTATCTGGCATTGATATGACCCACCTAAAGGAGTTTGGCCTGTTGACCGCCAAGCCAATCTTGTTTGTCTTCAACGTCGATGAGGGTGTGCTCTCGGACAAAGAGAAGCTAGCTGAGCTAGCTGAGCTCGTTGCCCCTGCGGAAGCTGTGTTCTTGGATGCCAAGGTCGAGAGTGAACTCATTGACCTAAGCCCTGAGGAAGCCAGCGAGCTGCTTGCCTCTTTGGGGCAGAGTGAAAGCGGGCTAGACCAGCTGGCGAGAATTGGATTTGCGACCCTGGGGCTTCAGACCTACCTAACCGCAGGACCAAAGGAAGCCAGGGCCTGGACAATTCGCAAGGGCTGGAAAGCGCCGCAGGCGGCCGGGGTAATCCACACCGACTTCGAGAAGGGCTTCATCAAGGCTGAGATTGTTTCCTATCAAGACCTTGATTCCGCAGGCTCCATGGCAGAGGCCAAGGCCCAGGGTAGGGTCCGCATGGAGGGTAAGGACTACGTCATGCAAGACGGTGACGTGGTCGAGTTCCGCTTCAACGTCTAGGGAATCAGCAGCGCTCTCGAGCGCTTAGACTTGACCCATGCCCACCAACCTCATCCGTCTTTCTGTGACCGATGACATTGTTAGTTGGTTTGATCAAACGGGCCCATTTCTCTTCTATGCCGCAGTTTTTGGCCTGGTGTTTGCAGGCACAGGGCTGTTTGTCGGTGCCTTCATTCCCTTTATTACGGGCGACTCGTTAGTCTTCGCCGCTGGTCTGGTGGCAGCGGCCAACCAAGACAGCATCAACATCTATGTCATGGTGGTGGGTGTTGGCATCGCCGCCTGGCTGGGAGATCAGGTCGGCTACACCCTTGGCCGGCACTACGGCAGGCCCTACCTCGATAAGCGCAAGGGTAAGTGGCTTAAAAATGCCATCGAAAAATCTGAGGTTTTCTATGTGCGCTATGGCTGGTGGTCCATAGTGGTCGCGAGGTTTGTGCCCTGGGGAAGGGTCATCATCCCGGCGCTCGCAGGAATCTCGAAGATGAACTACTACAAGTTCTTCAGTGCAAATGCTGTGGGGGCGCTTTTGTGGGGTTGTGGCCTTACCCTCGCAGGTTATTTCACCTACTCGATTCCCTTTGTCCGAAATGCAACCTATGCAATCGCGATCGTGGTGATTTCGCTCAGTGTTGTAGCTGGAATTCGCACCTGGCGGGAAAACAGAACTAGTTCTGAATAACTAGATCTGCAAGCTCACGGCTGCGCTCTGAGGCATAAAACTCTTCCTCTTGGGCTGCCCAGACTCCCCAGTACTCATCGAATTTGCCTTTGTCACGTTCACTAAATCTCAATCGACGCTTCGTTGAATCAGCTTCGATCCATAGCCTCAGCGATGACAATGGCGCGGAGGCTTTGGATAGCGCTCCACAGCCCTCAACGATGAGTGCTGTGCCACCGGAGAACTCCCGGAAACCGTTTCCCGCTTCACTAGGTGCTCCTCGGACTCCCTTTTCCCAATCCCAAATCTGCCAACTGGCCTCTTTGCCTGCGGCAATTGGCTCGATGATGCTTTCTCTTGCATAGACGCTGCCCGCGACAAGGCCCTCCCAACCCGGATAGAGATCATCGAGCCGGACAATCCTCGCTGCCTGCCTGTTCTCTGAGAAGTAACTTTCGGCCAGCTTGGTGGCAAAAAGAGACTTGCCTGAGCCCGCACGGCCATCTATCAGGACTATCGGTGTGGGCAACTTGGTGGAGAGCTCCAAGAGCCTCTCTGATGACTCTTTGAGGCCTAAATCAAAGTCCACTGCCATAACCCGATGAGTCTAATTCGCCGCCTTGTCGGTCAACTGCCAATAAACTAAGCCGGGCCTGACACGGGCTCCCAAAAACCTAGGTATTAGATGACCCAATCGAATCAGGCCCTGAGAAATCTGGCCATAGTTGCCCACGTTGACCACGGAAAGACCACTTTGGTGGACGCCATGCTTCGCCAGACCGGCTCATTTGCCGCTCACGCCGCCGTTGATGAGCGCGTGATGGACTCCGGTGATCTCGAAAAGGAAAAGGGCATCACCATCTTGGCCAAGAACACCGCGGTGACCTATTCAGGTCCCGCATCGAAGGGAAACTCGGTCACCCTAAACGTTATTGACACCCCAGGGCACGCCGACTTCGGCGGTGAGGTTGAGCGCGGACTATCCATGGTGGACGGTGTAGTTCTGCTGGTTGACGCCTCCGAAGGCCCTCTTCCGCAAACTAGGTTCGTCTTGCGCAAGGCTCTCGAGGCGTCGCTTCCGGTGATTTTGCTGGTCAACAAAACAGATCGCAGCGATGCCCGCATCGATGAGGTAGTTGAGGAGAGCCATGATCTCTTGCTCGGG
>JBDQMQ010000066.1:0-5393 GCA_040262185.1 Aquiluna sp.
GTTGTGGCCTGGTCGGCCTCGCTCAGCTGAGAGTGAGTGGTTGAGGCCGGGTGGATGACCAGAGACCTAACATCGCCAATGTTGGCAACGTGGCTGTGAAGCTCCAGGCCGTCAACGAACTTCACTCCTGCGTCTAGGCCTCCCTCGATTTCAAACGACACGATCGCTCCGGCACCCTTGGGAGCGTAAGTCTTGTGAGCCTGGTGGTAGGGCGAGCCAGGAAGGCCTGCATAGTTCACGCTCTTGACCTGAGGGTGGGCCTCAAGCCACTGCGCTACCTTGCTGGCGTTCTCGACGTGGCGCTCCATTCTCAGGCTCAGGGTCTCGATGCCCTGAATCAGAGAGAACGCGGTATCGGGGGATACCGCAGCACCTATGTCCCTGAGGAGCTGGACCCTTGCCTTGATGATGTAGGCAATGCCGTCACCTAGGGCGTCGGTGTAGACGACGCCGTGGTAACTCGGGTCTGGCTGGGTAAGGCCAGGGAACTTGTCAGACTTCGACCACTCGAACTTTCCGCCATCTACGATCGCACCGGCAACTACCGTGCCGTGGCCACCTAGGAACTTGGTGGCTGAGTGGACAACGATGTCGGCGCCGTGCTCAAGTGGCTTGATTAGGTAGGGGGTCGCCACGGTGTTGTCGACGATCAGTGGCACACCGTTTTTGTGGGCCACTGTCGCAACCTTTATAATGTCGAGAATCGAAACCTTTGGGTTTCCGATGGTCTCGGCGAAGAAGAGCTTGGTGTTTGGCTTTACCGCTTGCTGCCATTCGTTCTCATCATCCTGGTTCTCCACGAAGGTGACCTCGATACCGAGCTTGGCGAGCGTGTACTTGAAGAGGTTGTAGGTTCCGCCATAGAGCGTGGAGGAAGAGACGATGTGGTCGCCAGCCTGGGCAATGTTCAAAACCGCAAAGGTTTCAGCTGCCTGACCGCTCGCAAGCAACAGGGCTGCGGTGCCGCCCTCGAGTGCAGCGATGCGCTTCTCGGCAACATCTTGGGTTGGATTCATGATGCGGGTGTAGATGTTGCCGAACTCAGCTAGTCCAAATAGGTTGCGAGCGTGCTCGGCTGAGTTGAAGGTATAGGCAGTGGTTTTGTAGATAGGCACTGCGCGTGCATTGGTGGCTGGGTCGCTCTCGGCGCCGGCGTGGATCTGCTGGGTCTCAAATCCCCAGTTTGCTGCATCAGTCATTGCGTCTTTCCTCGGGTAAAGAAGTAGTTGGTAAAACTATGAACGATTGCGCATCGACGGGCAATCCTGCAGGTAACAAGAGGTAACTTTAGCCCAGGTGCTCCATGGCAAGCGAGACCAGTAGGGCCGAGCAGAGCGGCAGTACGGAATCGTCAAATGTAGCCTTCGCCGAGTGGTTTGTCGGGGCTGTTTGGTAGTCGATCTCGGGCGGGCAGGCACCAACAAATACAAATGCTCCCGGCACCTGCGCAACTATTGACGCAAAGTCCTCACCTCCCGCGATCGGGTTTTGCATCGGAACATATCCCGCCTCACCCACGAGGCTCTTCGCCACTTTTTCAACTCGTTCAACACTGGCCGGGTCGTTCATCAGCACTTTGGTGGCGCGTCCAAATTCGACCTCAGCTCTCAGGCCAAACCCCTCTGCTATCGAGTGGATGAGCTTGGGGGCTAACTCGTGCAGTTTCTTTGTGTTTATTTCAGAGAAGGTTCTCACGGTGGCCCCAAAGCTTGCCGAGTCCGCAATGACATTCGTCGTCGCATCGTCGCCCGCCCTGATCCAGCCAACGTTAAGTATTACCGGGTCAAACTGGTCGAAGCTCTTATTAATTAGGTTTTGCAGCGCAGTTATTGCCTCGACCATCGGGGTCACAGGGTCCTTGCTAAGCCAGGGCATCGAGCCGTGACCGCCGGAGCCATGGAAGCTAACGTGCAGGTCACCGGCGGATGCCATCAGCGGACCAGGCTTGCAGGCAATTGCACCCAGAGGCAGCGAGGTGAAAACATGCAGGCCATAGGCTGCCACGGGTCTAGAGCCTGTTAGCTCGAGCATTCCCTCCTCAATCATCACATCGGCGCCGTGGTGGCCCTCTTCTCCCGGCTGGAACCAAATCAGCACATCGCCATTTAGCTCTTCCTTATGAGTGGCCAGTAGGTGCGCGGCTCCAATCGCTCCCGCCATATGGAGGTCGTGGCCGCAGGCATGCATGAAGCCATTGGTTGAGGCATACTCCAGGCCGGTCTCTTCCTCAACTTTGAGGGCGTCCATATCGGCTCTGAGTAAGACGGTTGGTCCGGGTTTTCCTCCGCGGATCACAAGAGCTATTGATGTTAGGTCCTTGCCCAGTGTTATCTCTCCGAGGCCTTCGATCGACTCGAGGATTCTTGCCTGAGTCTTAGGCAGGTCCAGGGCGAACTCAGGCATTTGGTGCAGTTCACGCCTAATACCGACAAGGGTTTGGGCATGTCCTGCCGCTTCCGCCAGCAAGGCCTTCGAATCAAGCATCTTTGCTCCTTTAGCTCTTCTCTTATCTTCGCACTTTTACTATTGGCTCATGCTCGATTCGGTCCACCCGTCCTGGCAGCCCCTCTTCGATGAGCAGGCTGAGGTTTTGGATGAGATTTTGGCTGCTCTCCCCAGAGATGGAATCACACCCAAGAGGGAGCACTTGTTTAGGGCGTTTGAGCATGCTCCTGAGCACTATCGAGTCTTGATTGTTGGTCAAGATCCTTATCCAAATCCCGTCCACGCAACCGGCCTTGCCTTTGCCGTGCCTGATGGGACCAGGGAACTGCCTCCGACCCTGAGGAACATTCTTAGAGAGCTTGAGAGCGATCTGGAAATTGTGAGAGACGGTTCGATTGAGAGTTGGTCCCTGCAAGGCGTGATGCTGCTGAATCGCCACCTAAGTACCATCAAGAATCAGACGGGAGCTCACGTAATTCTTGGTTGGGACCGTTTCACAACTGCCGCCTGCCGCTTTCTGCTCGCCGCTAACAAGGGCAAGCTGGTTGCGATTTTGTGGGGGGCGAAGGCGCAAGAGCTTGTTCCGGAACTAGGTGCTGCAAAAGTCATTAGCTCCTCGCATCCCTCTCCACTTTCGTCATACCGAGGGTTTTTTGGGTCAAAACCTTTTTCTAGCTGTAACAAAGCACTTCTAGAGTTGGGACTTGAACCGATTGATTGGAGCCGCTAGTGGTTGATTCCGAAACCAGGTGGCGACTCGTTCGAAAACTTAGGCAGCGCCCCGAGGAGCCAGAGGTTCAGGTTGTAATTCGCGATGCACTTGAGCAGGACTTGCCTCAGGTCAAAGACATCTACAACTTCTTCATTCAAAATACGGTCATCACCTTTGATGACAAGCCACTTGATCTTGGCTACTGGCAAGAGATCTATCAGCTTCTGACTAAGAATTCGCTGCCATTCATAGTGCTCGCAAGGGGAGAGCAGGTGCTGGGTTTTGCCTATGTTGCACCCTGGCGCCAGAAGACCAGCTACCTCAAGATTGTGGAGAACTCGATATACCTAGCGGCTGCGGCCACAGGGAAGAAGCTCGGCAGCAGGTTATTCGCTGAGCTAATTGAGCGCTGCCGACAATCGGGCATCAAGGAGATTATCGCGGTGATTGCTGACCGCGGGGCTCACGCCTCTATTGCACTGCATAAGAAGCATGGCTTTTTGGAGCAGGGTCATCTTGCTGATGTCGCGGTGAGGTTTGGCAGGCCAATAGGCAGCTATCTATATTCGCTAAAGCTCTAGCTCGCTACTAAAACCTCTTTGACCTTGGAGCGAAGCAATTGCAGCTGCTTTGAGCCAAGTCCCTGCGAGGTTATGACCACATCGGCCGTGTCAAAACCGGCGAAGGAGCTAAACCCCTTGACCCCCCACTTCGAGTGGTCTGCCAGAACCACAAACTTTGCGCTGCGCCTGATTACCTCGCGGTTGGTTTCTGCCTCCACAAGATTTGGAGAGCTGAAGCCAAACTCTGGGTCCATGCCATGGGTTCCCATGAAGACAATGTCCAGATTGAACCTGGAGAAAACCTCGCCCGCGATATTCCCGACCAGGGAGTCGGTTGGGGTTCTTACGCCTCCTGTCAGAACGACAGTCTGGTCAGCCCTGGGCTTCTGAGCGAAAAGATCCGAGATGGGGACCGAGTTTGTGACGATGGTTAGTGATGGCACCTCTCGCAGTCTCTTGGCGAGCGCATAGACAGAGCTTCCTCCCATTAGGGCAACCGCCATCGCGGGCCGGACCATCTCGGCAGCTAGGGCTGCCATGGCATCCTTTGCGGCCTGCTCCTTCATTGAGTTTGCTGCAAACGGAGGTTCGACGGTCGAGGAGAGCGCGTTTGCGGTTACTCCGCCATGGACCTTGTCGACCAGGCCTTGGGCTGCGAGGGCCTCAACGTCTCTGCGAATTGTTACCTCTGAGACTTCCAGCGCTGCGGCGAGATCGGAAATACGCCTCGCACCTGAGGTGCCGACCTCCTCAAGAATCCGGGCTTTTCGCTGCGCTGCGAGCATTGTTTACCGCCTCCTGACTAAGAAAGATAGCTAGGATTTTGCGAATTTGGCCGTTTTGTTACTAACAGAATGATTACTTTTGTCGTTTTTAGTTCGAAAAGTTTGGGATTATTGCCTAAGTTCGTTCACACCTAATCATTTGGGTTCAGCAGTGGGTCCAACATCAGCGACTGGGTTTGGGCGAGCGGACAGGCGCCCGGCCTCGGTGGGGTGCTGATAATTGAATAGCAATTGAGTAGTTACTGGGCGGAGTCTTTACTCCGCCCAGTAACGTATTCAAACTAGAGACAACGAATGTTTCGAGGTAGGTAAGTGACTCTCCCCAAGACCGCCAGCATTGCCCAGGCAGGCACTCAGGTCATTTTTGATTTTTCATCCTCCACCCCGCAGATCCTGCACTGGGGCAGTGACCTTGGGAATCAAGCGGTCGATCAGCTCAGGGCCGCAAGCGTTCAACCCGCCGCTCATGCGGAACTAGATGAGCATCACTTTGAGGGGATCTGGCGAGAAAACGCTCGCGGCTTTATTTCCCGTCCCGCACTTTTGGGCCACCGCTCAGGTAAAGACTTCTCGCAGCTGTTTGAGCTTGTCGATGTCACCTTGACAGACTCCTCCATGGTTGCCACCAGCAGAGACGAGCGGGCGGGTCTTGAGGTCAAGGCAAGTTTCGTTTTTGTCGGTTCTGGGGTTTTGGAGATTAGCCAAGAGGTTAAGAACCTGGGGAGCGAGAGTTACTCGCTTGAGGCTCTAGAGGTGTTCTTGCCGCTGCCGGACAATGCGTCTGAGTCGATGGATTTTGCAGGGCGCTGGGTGAAGGAGCGTCAGCCGCATCGCAGGCAAATACAGCCCGGGACTTGGGTTAGGGAAGAGCGCGAGGGTCGCTCGAGC
>JBDQMQ010000067.1:0-414 GCA_040262185.1 Aquiluna sp.
ATGGTGAGGTTTACGACCTTTCCGGTTATGGATCGGAGCATCCAGGTGGTGCCTCTAGGATTCAGGCCCTCTGCGGAACAGATGCCACAGCGGCCTTCAGTGCAGAGCACGGCTTTGTCGGAAACCCAGCAAATGTTCTAGCGGCAATGAGGATTGGTGAGCTGGAGGCTGGGGCTACTTTGCCACCTGCAGACATTGTCTACGGAGATGACGACGACGATGAAGATGACGGCCATGACGACGATGATGACGACGATGATGATGAGGAGTCAGAAGACGCGTAGTTCTTCGAGGCTCCTTGAGTCTCGGGAGAAAAGTCCGAATGCGGGATTAAGCTTGCAAGGTGACCTACGCCCTCTATCGAAGATATCGACCAGACAGCTTCGCTGATCTGATTGGGCAGACTCAGGTCAC
>JBDQMQ010000067.1:424-5393 GCA_040262185.1 Aquiluna sp.
GCCTATTTGTTTTCCGGCCCTAGAGGTTGCGGCAAGACAACCAGCGCCAGGATTCTTGCTCGCTGCCTGAACTGCGAAAAGGGTCCAACCGACAATCCGTGTGGCAAGTGCCCAAGCTGCAAAGAACTTGCAACGGGTGGCCCTGGTTCTCTAGATGTTGTCGAAATAGACGCTGCTAGCCACAACGGTGTGGACGATGCCAGGGACCTCAGGGAGCGCGCAATCTTTGCCCCGTCTCGTGACCGATACAAGATCTTCATTCTTGACGAGGCCCATATGGTCACCCCACAAGGCTTCAATGCTCTTCTCAAGATTGTTGAGGAGCCGCCAGAGCACATCAAGTTCATCTTTGCCACTACAGAGCCCGACAAGGTCATTGGCACGATTCGCTCAAGGACCCACCACTACCCCTTCCGGTTGGTGCCTCCTGCCGAGCTTCTTGACTACCTAGATCAGGTGCTCTCTTCCGAGGGTTTTGAAGCCGCCGAGGGCGTGATGCCACTTGTTGTTAGGGCATCGGGCGGCTCTGTGAGAGATGCGCTTTCACTTCTCGATCAACTCATCGCAGGCAGTGATGGCAAGAAGATTGAGTATGAGCGGTCTGTAAATTTGCTTGGTTTCACCCATGACAATCTGATGGCCGAGGTAATTGACGCGTTTGCAGAGCTTGATGCAGCCAAGGCATTCGCCGCTGTTGACAAGGTTGTTCAGTCAGGACAGGATGCCCGCAGGTTTCTAGAGGACCTGCTAGAGCGAATCCGTGATTTGATGCTGGTGAGTTCATTGGGTAAGGATGCCCAGGCAATCCTGCGAGGAATTGGGCCAGAGCAGTTCGAGCAGCTCGAGATTCAGGCTGCAAGGTTCGGTTTGAGTCAGCTGACCGCGAGTGCGGAGGCAACCGCAAAGGCTCTCAGCGACACCTCAGCTGCTTCTAACCCTAGGCTTCAGCTCGAGCTGTTGTGCGCAAGAATTCTGGCTCCGGTAACTTCCAACAAGCCTCAACCCGCAGAGCCTAAAGAGCCTGCGGTCGAACCGGCAGTTAGTGCCAGCAAGCCTGAGCCACAGAAGCCTGCCGAAGCAGCACCAAAGTCGACTGAGAAGCCCAAGGCAACCAAGGAGAGTAAACCAGAGCCTGTTGCTGCTCCGGCGGAAGTCACGGCGTCATTCTTTAGAAGCAACTGGCAGCTGATTCTCGATAACCTTGCCACCCAATCAAGGTCAGCCTGGGCGGTTGCCTTCACCTCAAAGGTTGTTGATTATGACAATGAGGTTTTGACCCTGCTCTTCCCGTCCCAGAATGATGTCGAGGCCTTTAAGAACTCTGGTGGTGCAGCAGAGGTGTTGCGTCAGGTGATTAGAGATATGACGCAGGTAACGGTGAAATATCGAGCCAAGATTGCCGAGAGTGAAAACGTTCCTCCGAGTGCTCCCAAGATCGAACCGAATGATCCTGATGAGTTCACCGACCCTGAGGAGCACGAGGAAGAGCCCCAGACAATCCAGCTTCCGCAGACCGATAGCACTGAGAAAGACAGCACACCAACGGGGGAGTTCATGCTTCGTGAGGTGCTAGGAGCACAAAAGCTCAAGGGTGAGAAGTAGATGTATGACGGCGTAGTACAGGAGCTCATTGACGAGCTCGGCAGGCTGCCCGGGGTTGGGCCAAAAAGTGCTCAGCGCATCGCCTTTCACCTCATTGATGCTGACCCTGAGGTCGCACACAAGCTCGCCGATGTGCTTCGCGAGGTGAAGGAAAAGGTTCGCTTCTGCATCACCTGTGGCAATGTCTGCGAGAGCGAGCAGTGTGCGATATGCAGCGATGCCAAGCGTGATCAAGGGATTATCTGCGTGGTTGAAGATTCTAAAGACATTGGTGCAATCGAAAGAACCCGGGAGTTTCGTGGGCTCTATCACGTGCTGGGCGGGGCAATTTCTCCGATTGCCGGCATTGGGCCCGATCAGCTAAGAATTCAAGACCTCATGAAGCGGCTTGCCAATCCAGATATTCGCGAGGTAATCATTGCGACAAACCCAAATCTGGAGGGTGAGGCCACGGCAACCTATCTAATTCGACTTCTCAGCTCACTGGAAATTGCGGTCAGCAAGCTGGCAAGTGGCCTTCCTGTGGGTGGCGATTTGGAATATGCGGACGATATGACGCTTGGTAGAGCCTTTGAGGGCCGTAGGCGAGTGAACTAGACTTCTTCGTTAGCGCTGTCGCCCTTTCCCCAACAAGGAGAACTAGTTGCCGCTTATCGTCCAGAAGTATGGCGGATCCTCGGTTTCTGATGCCGACAAGATCAAGCATGTGGCTGCGCGTGCTCTGGAATCTCAGGCTGCAGGCAACGAGGTTTTGGTCGTGGTGTCAGCAATGGGCGACACCACTGACGAGCTTCTCGATCTAGCTAGCAGCGTCACCACCGAGACTCAGGGCAATCGCGAGCTAGACATTCTGCTCACCGCTGGCGAGCGTATTTCAATGTCGCTTCTCGCAATGGCCATCAAGGAGCAGGGTGGCAAGGCAATGAGTTTCACCGGCTACCAGGCCGGTATCTCAACTGATTCTGAGCATGGCAGTGCTCGCATCTGGAAGATTGACCCCAGCAGAATCCAGGAAGCCCTCAAGGAGGGCAACATTGTCGTTGTGGCTGGGTTCCAAGGGTTCAGCTTTGAAAACGGTGACACCACCACCTTGGGAAGAGGTGGTAGCGACACCACTGCCGTCGCGCTGGCTGCTGCCCTCAAGGCTGAGGTCTGTGAGATTTACTCGGATGTTGATGGTGTCTACACCGCCGACCCAAGAATCGTTCCCAGAGCCCACAAGCTTGCCCAGATCGACCTTGACTCAATGCTCGAGCTTTCATCCTCGGGAGCGAAGATTCTCTTTATTCGGGCCGTGGAGTTTGCAAGAAGGCATCGGGTTCCGCTCAGAGTCAGATCAACATTTAGTGCCGACCCGGGCACTTTGGTTTATAGCAGTAAGGATGGAGAAGAAATGGAAGAGCCAGTAGTCTCCGGTGTTGCAACCGATAACACCCAGTCAAAGATCACCGTTATTGGTCTGCCTGACAGGCCAGGTAAGGCGGCAGAGGTCTTTCAGATTGTGGCCGAGGCCGGTGCCAATATCGACATGATCGTTCAGAACGTGTCGACAACTGAGAACCACCTCAGCGATATCTCCTTTACCCTTCCTCACAATGACCGTCACAAGGTTGTTGAGGCCCTCAAGGCGAAACAGTCCGAGGTTGGTTTTGAATCGATTAGCTATGACGATGAAATCGGCAAGCTATCGATTGTCGGTGCTGGAATGAAGACCTCATCTGGAGTCTCTGCAAAGCTATTCGGCTCACTTGCAAAGGCGGGCATCAACATCGAGATGATCTCAACCTCTGAGATCAGGATCTCTGTTGTCACAAGGGCAGACCAGCTCAAGGAGGCAACCCGCATCGTTCACACCGCCTTCGAGCTAGACGCTGCCGAGACTGCCGTCATCTACGCAGGATCGGGGCGCTAGATATGTCAGGACCAAACCTGGCACTTGTTGGTGCGACCGGTGCCGTGGGCACCGTGATGGTCGACATCATCAACTCCAGAGAGAACATCTGGGGCGAGATCAGGCTCATTGCCTCGGCAAGATCTGCTGGCAAGCAAATCGAAATCCACGGCGATATGGTGACAGTTGTCGAACTATCAGAGGACGCCTTCAAGGGCATAGACATTGCTCTTTTTGACGTCCCAGACGAGGTTTCTGAGCACTGGGGCCCAATAGCTGCGGCTCAAGGAGTGGTAGTGGTTGACAACTCTGCTGCCTTCAGAATGAACCCTGAGGTTCCGCTTGTGGTGCCTGAGGTGAATCCTGAGATGGCTAAGAGTAGGCCGCTGGGCATAATTGCTAACCCAAATTGCACAACGCTGACGATGATGGCCGCGCTTGGTGCGCTGCATCGGAAGTGGCAGCTCACTGAGCTCGTGGTCGCAAGCTACCAAGCTGTTTCAGGTGCTGGTGCGGCAGGAATAGATCAGCTCACCGCAGAGACTGCGGCAGTCGTACAAAACCCTGAGGCTGGATTGACCTCCGATAGTGTCTCTAAGACACTGAGCTCTCAGGGTCTTGAGCAGTCTGATTCGTTGTGGCCGGTGCCAATCGCGCTAAACGTAATTCCGCTTGCAGGCTCTGTAAAAGAAGGCGGGCACTCTTCTGAGGAGCTGAAGGTGAGAAATGAGTCTCGGAAGATTCTTGGCATTAAGGATCTCAAGGTCTCAGCAACCTGCGTTAGGGTTCCGGTTCAGGTCAGCCACTCGCTTGCCGTGCACGCAACCTTCGCTAGTGACATCGCCTTGGCAGACGCCAGGGCTGAGCTAGAGAAGCAGCCAACGGTTGTGATGATGGATGACCCTGAGAACAATGTTTTCCCAACCCCTGCTTTTGTGGCAGGTCAGGACCCGACCTTTGTTGGCAGGCTCCGCCAGTCACTGGACTTTCCAAATACCTTGGAGCTCTTTGTCGTTGGCGACAACCTGCGCAAGGGTGCTGCGCTGAACACCTACGAGATAGCTGAGCTGGTAGCTCAGGAGCTCGCTTAGCTAACTGTTAGCAGGGTTGCGCTTGGTGGGCAGAAGACCCTAATGGGCGAGTAAATGCTGGCCCCAATACCTCCGGAGACGTGCAGGTAGGCGTTCTGTGAGCCAAGCGTCCATGCCGAGACTCCCTGAGCATGTTCCCTCGGTAGGTCGCAATTGGTGATTATGGCTTTGGAGCCTGGCAGGCATACCTGACCGCCGTGGGTGTGGCCGGCAAACATCAGGGTGGCACCAAGTTCTAGAAAGCCGTCAATTACCCTGCGGTAGGGGGCGTGCGCCACACCAATTGTGAATCCCGGCAGCTTCTCTAGGGCAGCTAAGTTGTCTAGGTTCTCATGCGGATCGTCCACCCCAACAAAGTTCAGCTTGTTGCCAGACACGTCTAGAG
>JBDQMQ010000068.1:0-5286 GCA_040262185.1 Aquiluna sp.
GTTTGCCATTATGGGACTGCCGGTGTCGCTGATAGTGCCGGTGCTGGCAGATAAATTCCAGAGGTCTCACTCGCTGATTGTCTACTTCTCAGCGACCATGGGCTCCATTGGGGCACTGGGGTTATTGTTTGGCCCCTCTTCATTGGCATGGGTGTTCGTAGCTTGCCTAGGCCTTGGACCCACGATGTTCCCGTTGGCGCTTACGCTTTTCAACCTTCGCTCCCGCACCCGAGCCACGGTGTTGGCAGTGAGCGCCTTCGGCCAGGGAGTCAGCTACACCCTCGCAACGCTCATGGTCTTCCTAGTCGGAATCTTCCGCGAAGTCACCGGTGGCTGGGAGCTAACGCTCTGGCTGCTATTTGTGGTCGCCGCAGGCAGCAGCATTGCCGGAATCCAGCTTTCCAAGCACAACTATGTGGACGACGAACTGAGTTAGTCGAGCTTTACCCCGACCGAATTGCAACGTGCACTTATTGCACTGAGGGCATCATCTACCCGCTGCTGAGCATCCTGAGCGCCATCGGACTGGGCCAGGGCGTCACCAAGTTCACGAACCTCGGCGGCGAAATCCGAGGACAAAAGCACAGCTACCTGGTCTCCGATGAGCTCATCAACCCGGTCCAGCACGCCAGAGTCAACAACTCCGTCTTTATAGGCCTGTGCTACCGACTCTAAGGTGCCCTCGAGTGCGGTGCACGCGGCAGCATCGGCGCCACTTCTCACTACCTGATCTGCGCTACAACCAGACAGCATTGCAAGCAGTGCAAGTGTGGCAAATGTGTTGGTTAGGGCTCTCATCGCTCTAGAGGCTAGTCAGAGTTGCCAAAAACCTAGCGAGCTGACTGGGAGTGGTCTGTAATTGTTCGTAATGGAGGAAGAAAACTAGCCACACGTAGTTACACTTCCTTGAACAAAACTCTGGAGAGCTAGCTTGCGCGTCTACGAAAACATCACCGAGGTCTTTGGCAATACGCCGCTTGTAAGGCTTAACAAGATCACCGATGGTGCACCTGCCCAAGTGTTTGCAAAGCTCGAGTTTTATAACCCCTCGAGTTCTGTAAAGGACCGCCTCGGTATAGCGATGATCAACGAGGCAGAGAGCTCAGGGGAGCTCAAGCCCGGCGGCACAATAATCGAGGCAACCAGTGGCAACACCGGGATCTCTTTGGCCATGGTGGGCGCTGCAAGGGGCTACCGCACCATCATTGTGATGCCGGATTCTATGAGCCTCGAGCGCAAGATACTCATCCGCGCTTACGGAGCAGAGCTGATCTTGACCCCAGCCGCCGAGGGCATGAAGGGCTCGGTCGCAAAGGCCGAGGAGCTGGGTAAGACGATTGAAGGCTCCGTAATGGTTCGGCAGTTTGAAAACCCCGCCGGACCAAAGATTCACCGCGAAACTACCGCCGAGGAAATCTGGCGTGACACCGATGGCAAGATCGGAGCATTTGTTGCAGGCAGCGGAACCGGCGGCACCATCACCGGCACCAGCCTCAGGCTCAAGGAGCTAAACCCGAAAATCAAGAGCTACGCCGTTCAGCCGGCTGCGTCCCCGCTGCTAACTGGCGGAGAGGCTGCAGGCCACCCGCTTGCCGGCATCGGCCCCAACTTCATCCCGCCAATTCTCGACACCTCAAGCTTTGATGAGGTAATCAGCGCACCAAACCAGGTCGCCTTTGACTTTGCAAGGAGGGCCTCTGCCGAGGAGGGCATCTTGGCAGGTATTTCGTCGGGAGCAGCTCTGTGGGCAGCGCGAGAGGTAGCCAACCGTAAGGAGCACGAGGGTCAAATCATCGTGGTCATAGTTCCGTCGTTTGGAGAGCGGTATGTATCCTCTACCCTCTACCGCGACCTGCAAGAGGAATACCAGACAAAGAGTTGAGTATTTCACAAGACATCAGGGCCGGCCTCGAGCGGGACCCGGCTACCAAGAGTGCCCTGGAGCTCATCCTCACCTCACCAGGGCTGCACGCCATCTGGACCTACCGAATCGCTCACAGGCTCTGGAAGCTCAAACTCAGGATTCTCTCCCGCATGCTCTCGAACTGGGCAAAACTCTGGACCTCGATTGAGATCCACCCGGGGGCCGAAATCGGTAAACGTTTTGTGATCGATCACGGAGTTGGTGTGGTCATTGGAGAAACCGCGATCATTGGTGATGACGTGCTGATCTATCACGGAGTAACCCTGGGTGGAAAGACCCTGGACCCGGTAAAACGCCACCCAACAGTTGGTGACAGGGTCATCATTGGAGCTGGAGCAAAGCTGATCGGAGCGATCACCATCGGCAACGATTGCGCCGTGGGGGCAAACGCCGTTGTTACCAAGGACATGCCCAAGGGCACAGTCGCGGTTGGCGTCAACGCCAGACTGTTGAACCTAACCGGGGACGATTTCTACGTAATCTGATTTCCCGGTGTTCTTGAAATACATGCAGCTCCACCTGGAATCAATAGCCACCTGACGGGTGCCCTGCATTCCGTGCTGCTTCATTAGTTTCCAGGTGTTGTCCCTAGAGAGATCAGTCTGCAGATGCGGAGCCTTTGGGTAGAACACCCAGAAGCTAATCTTCTGCTCCCAGAGCTTAGCTAGCTTCCCGGCCTTCTTCTCAAGCTGCTTTGAGTTCTCAACGAAGTAAAACAGCGAGGGAGCTGTACCCTCGGAAACCATTTTTTGTGCGGTCTCTAAATCCGCCGCCCACGGGTGAATGTCATCTAGATCGACATCAGCCGCCAAATTCACGCAGGGGACTTGAACGCCCTGCGGAACATACATCTTGCTCGACAGTGCCACGCCTAAAATTCTAGGTAACCGAGGGTGTTCACCTGTAGTTAAGGAAAAAAATTCATTTACATAACTAGTCAACAACTGGAGCTAGGTAATAGCCGTCCAAGGTGCTGGAAGGCCTAGCCTGGCCACCGTGCTGAGAGGTGAAGCTAGCGGTCCCGTCTTTGCCGCAGAGATTAATAATGGCTCCGCTACCTCCCGGGTGAGAGCGAATCCACTGGGTCAGGTCGTAGACTCCGCCATCAATCACAACCCAGCACTCGGCTGCGGAGTTGCGCTCTGAAACCTGTGCGAGGGTATATCCGTTGACGCTCTCCTGAGGAGTCGGGCTTGGCTCTGCACTCTGGGTAGGTTGCGGCTCATCGGACTCCTCATCAGCTGGCTCTTCATCTCTTGAATCTTCTTCTTCGCCTGCCTCATCATCGGCTTGCTCGTCAGCTCTTGAATCTTCTTCTTCGCTTGCCTCGGACTGCCCAGTCTCTGGAGCGTCACTCTCCCCCTCTGATTGCTCAGCGGCTTCATCGGACTGCTGCTCAGACTCTTCCTCAGGGGTTTCTACCGAAGGCTCTTGGGACTCCTGACTGTCAC
The DNA here is from genome assembly GCA_040262185.1 of Aquiluna sp. Lineage (GTDB taxonomy): Bacteria > Actinomycetota > Actinomycetes > Actinomycetales > Microbacteriaceae > Aquiluna. The sequence continues at coordinate 3,376 of JBDQMQ010000068.1, forward strand.
CGCCACTAGCCTCAACCTGCTCGGTGCTTTGGACAGGAGTTTCTAGAGCAGGATCACTTGCAGCGCATCCAGTCATGACAAGTAGTGAAGCTAGAAGGAGGGCGATTCGCATGCTATTGAGAACAGCCCAAAAACTCAGGTATTCCTAGCCGGCCTTCGAGAGCTCGGGTTCACGCTCTCTGCCACCAGCAAGAATTAGTCCAATGGTGATCAGAGGTATGCCGACCAACAAGCCAATGGTGATTTGCTCCCCGAGGAAGATGATGCCTAGTGAGAGGGCAACAGCGGTGTTCACATAGGTAATAAGGGTGGCCTTAGCCGGCCCTACTTCTCTAATCAGCTTGAAGAAAATAACAAAAGCTGCAGCTGAGCAAACCAATCCCAAAACGACAACAGCCATCAGGCTCAGTGAGCTTGCGTTTGACAGCTCACCAGGAAGCTGCGGCAGCGAAAATGGTGAGTAAACGATCGCGACAAAAGCCATGCTCACGCCAATCACCCCCGCCGATGGCACGTCATGAAGCTTTATGTTTGCAACAATCGGGGCGATCGAATATCCAACCGCCGCCAGCACCACCATCAGAACATAGAGCGGATTCACAGCTCCTGTCACAGAGTCGATCCCGACCAGAGTGAAGACGCCTATAAACCCGATGATCATGCCCGAGAGCGGCTTCAGCTTCAGCGCTTTGCGGTCCTTGAGAAAAATAGCCAACACGGCAACCGCAAAAAACGGGACCGTCGCGATCAAGAGGCCCGCAAGGCCTGAGGAAATGTGCTTTTCGGCCTCTGTAATCAAAAACCACGGACCAACCATCTCCACAGCACCGAAAACCAAGACATAGGGCCATGCTCTCAAGGCCGGCTTCAGACCCCCTGTAAGTGCGGCATAGGGAATGAGAACTAGAGCGCCCAAAAAGGTCCTAAGAAAGACGATAGAAGGGGTGGAAAAGCTCTCGAGAGCAAGCGCAATAAAGAAGTAGGGGAGCCCCCAAAAAATGCCCGCAAGAGAGAATAGAACAAGGCCTTTTTGGGTCACCACGCAATCGTAGTCGCAAGTGGCTTTAGCAAATCAACAAGCGCCAAAGCGGACCTTGAACCACCCTAAATTTGAATACTTGTCTAGTACCCCTAGACTAAGCACCATGAACCACGAAATAGTCCAAAAGCCTGCCGACACAACCGCCAACCTTCACCCCTTAGTGAGAGATCGCTGGAGCCCGAGAATCTATGACCCCGAGCACAACCTGGGCATGGCCGAGCTTGAAAGTATTGGTGAAGCTTTTCGCTGGGCTCCCTCTTCTTCGAACCAGCAGCCATGGAAGTTGGTTCTGCTAACTCGAGGTAGCGAGCTATTCGAGTCAATCGCAAGCACTGGCCTGACCGGTTTCAACCAGACCTGGGCCCCAGATGCTTCTGCGCTGGCTGTGGTGCTGGCAGCAAAGACTTTCGAAGGCAAAGAACGCAAGATGGCCGAAACCTACTTTGACGTGGGGTTAGCCTCCAGCCAGCTGGTAACTCAGGTTGAAAGCATGGGCCTCAAGGCTCACTTCATGGGAGGCATCGTGCCGGAGAAGATTACTGGGCTACTAAACGTCAGCGAGCATGCTGTGATCTGCGTAATCGCTCTTGGAAAGCAAGGCTCCACTGAAGGTCACGAGGATGCAATTGTCGCTCGCGAAAGAGCTCCTAGGACCCGAAACAGCTCGAGCGACGTCTACCTAATCGACGCCACCCTCTAGTTTTCGCTCGCGCGTTTCCTAGCTGAGGCGGCTCTGGCTCGGACGTTGGCATCAAGCTCAACCTTGCGAATGCGAATTGCGTCAATCGTGACCTCAACACACTCGTCCTCACGAGCAAACTCCAGACTTTCCTCGAGAGAGAGCTTTCTCGGAGGGGTTAGTCCCTGGA
>JBDQMQ010000069.1:0-5237 GCA_040262185.1 Aquiluna sp.
GCTAAAAAGCTTCTCTAAAGAGCTTTAGTCCGCTTGCACTTTTCGGAGCAGTACCTGACCTGCTCCCAGTTCTTGGCCCAGGACTTGCGCCAGACCATCTCCCTGCCGCAGCGCTGACACTCCTTCTTGGGCAGGTCTGCCTTTTTGACTCCCCGCACCTAGGCCTCAGGCTCTGTAATTGTCAGCTTGCTCTTTGGAACGTCCATCATCTCCACCCAGGTGTTGCCAATGGCGAGCTTGAGGGGTTGACCGTCCGAGGTGCTGAGCGAAATTGGATCTCCACTCTCTGCCTTGGACCAGGCAGCCTGAAGATAGTAACCGTCAGAGAAGATGTGGGCGATACCCTCGTTGTTCTCGAGCATGGCCTTTGGAATAGCGCCGTATTTTGGATCTACAAAACTTAGATCGTGAGCGACCTCCATTACCACCACGTTCTTGGCAATAACTCTTTCGCCGCCCTCTTGGGTGTGCTCAGAGCCGTCCTGGGTTCTAAGCCAGGCTGGTTCCTCGGCCACTGACCACTCAAAGAGCGCGGTTCCGAGCTCCCACTCAGAATGCATTTGCGGATACTTAACACCTAGACCAACCACTGGCGTGCCCTGGGTGACGGCAGTGGGGATGGCATCAAACTCGAAGCCAGGAGCCGGGGCTGGCTGCTCGACCGAGTAAAGAGCCTGAAGCTCTGAGGCCTCAAAGAACAAGTTCCACGGAGCGACCCTGGATTTCTCCCTGAAGTAGGTGTCGTTATTCATCTCAGTGTCCTCATCGCTCATGATGAGGCCGGTTGCCTTGGCTGCTGACTTGAAAGGGGCCTGGCCGCCTGAATAAACAAAGATGCCGTTGAAGGGGTCAACAATCGCAGCGTCCACAGGCCTCACGGACCTGACGGGACCAATCACCTCAGGCGTCCGGGAGTGCCAAACCGGTAACAACCTGGTTAGGCCAATCTCCACGCGAGTGACGTAGACGATGTCTGCCGAGTTCAGAGCAAGCTGCGGCCTGCCGGGAGTGGTGTTGTCAATCTTCGCGGAGACCGCTGGAAGTTCAAGCAGCGCGTTGGTGCCCTCTTCATACAAGACCCCCGTTAGCGGAGCCGCGACAAGAATTGGTTCTGGCTCCGGTTCCTCAGTTGGGGTCGGAGTCGCGGTTTGAGAAGCGGTGGGAGTTGGAGCAATTGTCTCCTCAGGCTCGGCGCTACAACCGGTGAGAATCAGAACCGAGGCTGCCAAAAGGGCTAGTTTCCGCATCTGACTAAGTGTAGAAGTGATGCGTGAGAATCTGGCTATTTGATCGAAGCCCGTCGCCTTGCCATGACTCGATCTCGTATTACCTCCAAGGGAAGAATGAGCACGGTGGCAATCATTATCACCAATACTGCGATTTCTAAGTTCTCTCTAACGACAGCTATCCCGCCGACCAAATATCCTGGAATGAGAAAGACCATGACCCAGACAGTTGCACCAATCAGGTTCAGCCGAGCGAACTTGGCTGGATCCATCCTCGACATGCCAGCCAACATGGGAACGAAAGCCCTAAGCACTGGCACGAACCTCGCGAGTATTACGGCGCGAGCGCCATACCTGGCAAAAAATTCATGCGTGCGATTGAGGTTTGTTCGGTTGATTAGAAAGTTGCGGTCTTTTGAAAACAAGCGAGGACCAATTAATCTCCCCAACCAGTAACCAACCTGAGACCCAAAGAAAGCGCCGAACCAAATAATTAGGAAGCTGGACCAGTCCGGCAGAAAATTGTCGCTATTAGACAGCGTCAGCCCAGCAAGGAAGAGTAGTGAATCACCTGGAAGTACCGAGAACGGTATAAACGCGGTCTCGATAAAGAGAACTAGGGAGACGGCAATCGCAGTCCAATCGCCAAACGAGTCAATGATTGCCTGAGCATCAAACCAATTCATCAGACTCCAAAGCTCACGATGGCAAGTCACCAACTATTCGAAAGCTCAGAACCATAGAATCCGAATACAGGGGCCAACCCTACTAGGGCGGCAACAGACAAAACTGAGAATTAGCTGGCGGGGTAGAAGTTGACGGCGCCCCGAACCCACACCGTAACCTTCATCCCCACCTCAGGCGCAAAAGGCCCATTCGACCTTGCCCTAATCCTGAGTTTCGGTGTCTGCACCTCAACCAGGGCATCGTGGCCAAAGAAAACCCGCCCCACGACCTCAGAATCCCCTGATGGGTTTGGCTGCAAATAAAAGTTTTCGCTTCTGATTGCCACTACCCCGCTGGCCCCCTCGACCACATTGTTCAGAGCACTCAGGCTTCCAAGGTCGGTCAAAATCTTCCCACCGGAAACCTTGCCGTCAACCAGGACTGACTCACCCAGAAACGTTGCAATGCCAACATCGGCGGGAGAGTTATAGATCTCAGATGGAGAGCCGACCTGAATAATCCTTCCCTCGCGCAAGACAGCCACTTTGTCCGCGAGAGAGAGCGCTTCCTCCTGATCGTGGGTGACCATAACGGCCGTGGCTCCCTCAGCCCTCAGCACCTGCCGAACTTCTTCTCTCAGCTGCTGGCGCAGCTCGGCATCCAGGGCACTAAAAGGCTCGTCTAGAAGAATTAGCTTTGGCTTGGGTGCTAATGCTCTCGCAAGCGCGACTCTTTGGACCTGGCCTCCCGAGAGCTCCTCGGGCATCCGCCCTGCAAACTCCTCCATTCGGATTAGTTGCAAAAGCTCGTTCACGCGCTGCTCTTTGGCATCTCTAGCGAGCCCGGAGAGGCCAAACCCGATGTTTTGCCTGACGTTGAGGTGCGGGAAGAGTGCGGAATCCTGCGGCACGATGCCGATGCTCCGCTTTTCCGGGGCAATAGTTGCCCTACTGTCGCTAAGAATCACCCCATCAAGAACTATCGACCCGGATGCCACCGCATCAAAGCCCGCGATAAGCCTCATGAGTGTGGACTTGCCAGCACCAGATGAGCCGAGGACGGCAAGCAGCTGCCTACTCTCAAGCTCGAGGGTGATCCCAGACAGCACCTGAGTAGCACCGAAGTTCATCGAGACATCTTTGATTTCAAGAAGTGGCATCTAGCTAACCTCCGAAATCAGTTTTCGAGCCTGGGCATTTAGAACAAGCGTTGGCACTCCCGCAATGATAATCAGCGCCAGCGCATAGGGAGCAGCCTGAGAGTATGCCAGCACCTCAGTTGCCTGCCAAAGTTCGGTTGCCAGGGTGTCTAGATCATTTGGCCTCAATAACAAAGTTGCCGGAAGCTCCTTCAAGACAGTCAAAGCGGCCAGCGCAATCCCCGCCAAGATTCCAGGTGCTGCAATTGGCAGCACCACCTTTCTCAGCGCCGCATTCTTACTCAGCCCTTGACTCCGTGCTACTTCCTCGATACTCCTTGGGACCTGAGCTATTGGAGTGCCAACCAGTCCTAGAGCATTTGGCAAAAACAGAATTAGATAGGCCAAAAGCAAGAGCCAGATGGTCTGGTAAATCGCAGGCACGAGATTGGCCCCAAAGAACACCAGCGCAAGCGCTACCACCACCGCAGGGAGAGCATGGGCAGCCCAAGCTGTGAGATCAACCGCGCTTGACACCCTGCTTGAAAACCGAAGGTTCCAAATCGAGATGGCAAGAGCAAAGACCCCTATTACAATTCCCGCTGCAAGAGCAACCAGCAGCGAGCTTGCCACCAGTTCTCCTAGTCTGAGCAAGTCAAAGCTAACTTGATTGAAGCTCCAGCCAATAAGAGACGCTATCGGCACACCCGCTCCCGCAAGACCAAGAAGTGAAAGTCCAAAGATCGCAGCAACCCTTGCCCCTCCAAGCTCTATCCTGCGTTTTCTTCCCCTAGAGGTTGGAGCCTGCCAACGGTCTCCGCGATAGCGCCTCTCGAAATAAATCACAATCAGCGTCAGCAACACCAGCACAAGAGCAAGAGCTGCCGCACTGGTTCGGTCAAAAGATCCGCGATAGGCGTTATAAATCGCCCTGGTAAAGGTGTCGAAGCGCAAAAGGGCAATAGCTCCAAACTCGCTGAGCGTGTAGAGCGCAACCAACAGCACCGAGGCAAAGGCTGCGGGGCGAACCTGTGGCCAGGTGACACCGATCACGACCTGCCACCGGTTTTTGCCAAGCGACCTCGCGACCTCCTCGGCTGCGTAGTTGGAGCTAATTAGTGCGGCCGATAGAGCTAGAAAAACATAGGGCGCTGTAGCGAGCGAAAGCGTGAACCAGGAGGCCCAGAAGCCGCTAAACCACGGAAAGACGCTCAGATAACCAAGAGCCAGCACGTAACTGGGAATAGCGAGCGGCAGGGTGGCAAGAACTGCAAAGAGCGGTGCAAATGGCAGATTTGTTCGAACCGTTAGCCAGGCCTGGAAGGCTCCAATCACAAGCGCCGTCAGAGAAACGCTGACTGTCAGGCCAACCGTATTGACCAGTAGCTCTAAAGTCCTGGCCCTCACCAACTCAGCGAGCGCCGCCTCGTAGCCCGCCGTTAGCCTCAGCAGCAAATACCCAATTGGAATCAGCGAAGCCAGCGCCGCAACTAAGCCCAGCGCAACTGCCGCAATCGGAGGTCTCTGCATCTAGCCCTAGATCAGACCAGCCTGGCGAATGAGCTCAAGAGTTTCTGCGAGGGTATCGAGATCACTGAGGTCGATCGAAGGACTGGGGAAATCCGCAAGAGGAGTCAGTTCATCGGCAGGGCTTATTCCGCCCACAAGCGGATACTCCCTGGTTTCCTCAGCGAAGTAGCTCTGGCCCTCACTGCTAAGGAGAAACTCGAGGAACTTCTCAGCTTCGTCTGAGCTCTCGAGGATTCCAACCCCAGCCACATTCACCAGGTTTCCAGCGTCTGCTCCCTCAAACTGCGTGAGCCTGCTGCTCATCTGGGATTGGCCTACTTCCTTTGCCCTCGCATACCAGTAGTAGTGGTTAATGAGCCCTGCAGCTAACTGCCCTGACTCGACGGCCTCCAAGATCGCACCATTTTTTTCGTAGATGACCGCATTTTCCTTCATGGCCTCGAGCCACTGCAAAGTCCTAGCATCTCCATGAAGAATCCGCATTGCGGTCACAAAAGCCTGGAATGAGGCATTGGTGGGGGCAATGCCAATGCGCCCTTGCCAGCTAGCATCCTCCAAATCAAGGATGCTCTTTGGTAGATCGCTCACCTGGCTCGGCTCATAAACCAAGACCCGCGCTCTCCCCGAGACTCCGACCCAGCTCTTATCCGCGGCAGAGTAATTGGCAGGAACCAGCG
>JBDQMQ010000070.1:0-5057 GCA_040262185.1 Aquiluna sp.
AGCTTTCCGAGGAATGGCGACTCTTTGGCGTGGACCTGGTTGTCACGGTCGTTTCAGAGGTCTGAGCGAGTGGGAGGGTGGCGGAGCGTGGCTGGTAATTGCCAATCGGAGTCCTGGCTCTCCAGGGTGACGTAAGAGAGCACATACAGCTACTTGTCGAGTTAGGCAGCAGCGCGGTCGAGGTAAGAACGGCCGATAAGTTAGCCGCTTGTGATGCTCTTGTGATACCTGGGGGAGAGAGCACGACAATCTCTAAGCTCCTAGTCAACTTTGGACTGATGGGCCCAGTCAGAGATTTTGTCTCCGCCAAACCCGTTCTTGGAACCTGCGCAGGACTTATCTTGCTTAGTGAGGATGTTGCAGGGCGCCTGACTGACCAGCAGTTGATTGGAGGCCTGCCAGTAACCGTGGAACGCAATGCCTATGGCGGCCAGACGCACAGCTTTGAAGCCGAGGTTGATTTCACTGGCGTTTCCGAGACCGTAGCATTCATTCGAGCTCCAAGAATCATTGATGTTCGAAGCTGTGAGGTAATCGCCAGGTTTGGCGATGAGCCAGTTGCCATAAGGCACGAGAATCTCTTTGGGGCTTCTTTTCACCCCGAGCTAACAGGAGCAAAAGAACTCCACAGGCAGTTTCTTAGCGCGGTCAAGGGCGCTTGAGGCTGTAACTTAGGTAACCATGTCAGGACATTCCAAGTGGGCGACCACTAAGCACAAGAAGGCTGCCAACGATGCAAAGCGCGCCAAGCTTTGGGCGAAGCTAATAAGAAACATTGAGGTTGCCGCTCGCACAGGTGGAGCGGACCCTGAGGGGAATCCAACTCTCTACGACGCGATCTATAAGGCGAAGAAAAGCTCGGTTCCAAGCGACAACATCGATAGAGCGGTCAAGCGCGGTTCCGGCGACCTGGGCGATGGCATTGATTACCAGAACATTCTCTACGAGGGCTATGGCCCCGGGGGAGTGGCGATCCTCATTGAGTGCCTGACTGACAACAAGAACAGGGCGGCCGCCGAGGTTCGTCTGGCTTTCACTAAGGGTGGGGGAAACCTTGCTGACCCGGGATCTGTTAGCTATCAGTTCTCGCGTAAGGGAGTAATTGTGCTGCCAGGCGAGATCTCCGAGGACGCTGTGCTCGAGGCGACAATCGATTACAACATTGAGGACATTGAATCCGGTCCAGATAGTGCGATCCTCACTTGTGAGGCCAGCTCTATGGTCGCAGTCCGGCAGGCTCTGCAAGATGCCGGCATCGATTACGAGTCCGCCGACGTGGAGTTTGTTTCGTCCATAAAGATTGACGCAGACGCTGATACGGCTGGCAAGATAGTGCGCTTGGTTGAGGCTTTGGAGGACCTCGACGATGTTCAAGAGGTTTACACCAACATGGATGTCTCCAACGAGGTGCTCTCGCAGCTTTCAGACTAATGGCCAAGATTCTAGGTGTTGACCCCGGGCTTACCCGCTGCGGCTTCGGTCTGGTCGAGAGCCAAAGGGCTATTGATTTCGGAGTCTTTCAAACTGACTCAAAAGGCGACCCCGCCGCCAGGGTCGGAGAGATTTCCCTCAAGCTCGAAAGCCTGATTGACAAACACAAGCCGGAGCTAGTTGCCTTGGAGCGGGTATTTGCGCAGGCTAACCTTCGTTCAGTAATGGGAGTGGCACAGATATCGGGAGCTCTCATGGCCACAGCTCACAGCCGCGGCATACCGGTCGAATTCTTCACACCCAGCGAAGTGAAAGCTGCTGTGACCGGCAACGGTAGAGCGACGAAGGACCAAGTGGGACTTATGGTGAAGGCGATCCTTCAACTGGAAGAGATTCCCAAACCAGCGGATGTGGCGGATGCGCTTGCAGTCGCCGTGTGTGCCCAGAAGCGCTCCACCAAGGCATCCACCGAGGCGCAGCGCAAGTGGGTCGCAGCATCGAAAGCGGCTAACAGGCAATTAGGTTAGGGCTGTGATATCGACTCTCAGCGGCACAATTGCCTCCATCGGGGTCGATTCTTGTGTGGTCGAGGTTGGTGGGATTGGCCTCCATGTCCACCTAACCCCGCGCCACATACTCAAACTAAAAGCCGGCGACAAGGCCTCTATCGACACCCGGCTGGTCGTTCGTGAGGACGAGCTAAGCCTCTTTGGCTTCCAGTCTGCGCAGGAGAGAGAACAGTTTGATCTGCTCTGTTCAGTCAGCGGGATAGGGCCAAAGCTTGCAATGACCACCCTTGCTGGAATGGATGCAGTTGGAATCGCAAATGCGGTAAACAATCAGGACGAAGCGGCTTTCCGGGCTATCCCAGGTATTGGGCCAAAAACCGCGAAGCTGATCCTGATCTCGCTTGGGGGCAAGGTCGGGCTTAGCGCCGCAACGCCTGAGAAGGAAAGGGTTCTGCAAGCGCTACTTCAACTTGGAACTGAGGAGTCTCAGGCACGAAAGGTGCTCTCGGAGATTGATGGCTCACTCGGTGAGTCGGAGGCCCTGAGAGCGGCTCTTGCTGAGCTTGGCAAAGGCAAGCTCAAATGAGCGAATTGGAGCGTGAGGATCTCGAGCTCGAGGCTGCCCTAAGGCCTAGAGACCTAAGCGAATTTGTTGGTCAGCAAAGAGTTGTTGACCAACTCTCCTTAGTTATTGCTGCAGCAAAAAAGGACAACAGGAGCGCCGACCACATCTTGCTCGCTGGGCCGCCTGGACTGGGTAAGACCACTCTTGCCATGATTGTTGCCGCAGAGTCAGAGCGAACCCTAAAGCTCTCAAGCGGACCCGCTATTCAGTCTGCAGGTGATCTCGCATCAATCCTTTCAGCGCTCGAACCCTCTGATGTTCTCTTTATCGATGAAATACATCGGCTCTCGAGAAGCGCTGAAGAGATGCTCTATCTGGCGATGGAAGATTTCCGCGTGGATGTAATGGTTGGCAAGGGGCCTGGTGCCTCATCAATCTCGCTCGACATCGCTCCCTTCACCTTGGTTGGAGCCACAACTCGAAGTGGGATGCTGCCCAACCCGCTTAGAGACCGTTTCGGTTTCACGGCATTCCTCGAGTACTACGAACCAGCAGACCTGGAGCAGGTTATTCGAACCAGTGCTGGGAAGCTGGGGGTCCAAATCGAATCAGATGCTCTTAGTGAGCTTGCCAAGAGATCAAGAGGTACTCCCAGAATCGCGAACCGGCTACTAAGGCGGACTAGAGACTTTGCATCGGTGGGGGACCACGGCGTAATTAGCAAAGATGTCGTGATTCAGGCAATGGAACTTTTTGGGGTAGATCAGGCGGGTCTGGACAGGGTCGACAACCAGCTTCTAAAGCTTCTCGCCACCAAATTCAACTCAAAACCGGTTGGACTATCAACGCTGGCTGTGGCTCTGGGAGAAGAGCCGGACACAATTGAGGCAGTATTGGAGCCATACCTAATTCGAGTGGGATTTATTCAAAGAACCCCAAGGGGAAGAGAAATAACCCCGGATGGGATCGCCCACATCCACCCTTAGCCCCACTGGGGCCCATTAACGCCTATAATTTCGGGGGACCTGTTCGGTAAGGAAAGTTTTTGGACGCTCTACTATTGGCCGTTTTGGCACTGATGATCATCTTTCTGGTCATGCAAAATCGTCGCCGCAAGAAGGATGTCGAGGCTATGCAGAACACCCTGGAGGTAGGGGTGCAGGTAATTTTGCACGCCGGAATCAAGGGGAAGGTCCTAGCTGTCTCAGAAGATGAGCTCGAAATAGAGTCCGGCAAAGGCACGAAGCTGAGAGTGCTTCGTGGAGCGGTTGGAAAAGTGCTGCCCGCTGAGGAGAAGTAACCGTTGGCTGAAAATACGACCGCGAGGTCGGCCAGAAGCAGAATTTCCTGGATTACAGGTATTGCTGCGTTCTTTGTCGCACTCATCACCTGGGGCACAGTTACCGCTCAGCCTGGGGCTAGCTGGGCACCTGAGCTAGCTCTAGACCTACAGGGTGGAACCCAGCTGATTCTGACGCCCTCTATTGCAGATGGCCAACAGGCATCTGTTGAGCAGCTAAATCAAGCGGTATCTATTATTCGTCAAAGAATCGACGGCTCTGGAGTCGGTGAGGCTCAGGTCACAATCCAAGGCAATGAAAACATCGTCGTCGCAATCCCGGGCACCCCAGACGCAAATACGCTTCAGCTAATTAAGGCCAGTGCCCTTCTCGAGTTCAGACCGGTAATCACCTACGCGGACTCGATACCGCTCGGGGAGGATGCAGAGCCAGTCGATCTCGATTCACTGAGTGATGTGCCGGCTACCCAGCCTGTAAATGCATCAGACGCCGCTTGGGTCACTGAGCGCTTGCTCGCTGAGTTTGAGGGCTTCGACTGCTCTACCCAGTTCAGGACCCCAGGTCAGGTTGATGATCCTGCCAAGCCACTGGTTACCTGTGATGATTTCCTAAGGTTCAAATACATTCTTGGTCCAGTTGAGGTTCGTGGCGAAAATATCTCGGACGCATTTGCGGGAACCATCACCACCCAGACCGGAGCTTCGACCAACACTTGGGCTGTGAATCTTGAGTTCGACGCAGAAGGCACAAACTCCTTCGGTTTCGTTACTTCCAGGCTTTTTGGTCTTCCAAGCCCTCAGAACCAGTTCGCTATCACTCTGGATGGGCTAGTAATCACCGCACCATCGACCAATGCTGTCATCACCAATGGTCAGGCGCAGATCACCGGAAACTTCACGCAGGAGAGCGCAACAGTGCTCGCTGATCAGCTGAAGTATGGAGCTTTGCCAATTGGCTTTGAGGTGCAGTCCCAGGAGAACATCTCTGCCACGTTGGGTGACGAGTCGCTTCGCTCTGGTCTGATCGCCGGCCTGATTGGCTTGATCTTTGTCATGATCTACATGGCCTTCCAGTATCGAGGCCTAGCAAGCGTTGTTCTCGGGTCGCTGGTGATTGCAGCCCTACTGGTTTACCTGTTTATCGCCTTCCTCTCCTGGAGGCAGGGCTACAGGCTCTCACTCGCAGGTGTCGCAGGTTTGATCGTTGCAATTGGTATCACAGCTGACTCCTTCATCGTGTACTTCGAGCGAA
>JBDQMQ010000071.1:0-908 GCA_040262185.1 Aquiluna sp.
CACAAGTGCCACTGCCCGATCGTGCTGTTCTGCACTCATAACAATTGGAAGCGCACTTAGCTGCATCGCAAGATTCTTTAGCCTCTCGACCGACGTAGGTGGATTGTCTGCGGAAGGAGTTATCACCCACGGCCTAGCAAAAAATAGGTCTGCCCTCGCCGCGCCTGGTCCACCCTTTTCACGTCCCGCCATTGGGTGTGAACCTAAGTACCTGTGTGCGTGGTCTGGGGCAATTCTTGCAACCTCACGAGCAATTTCTGCCTTAACGCTGGCAACATCGGTGACCAGAGCCTCGGGGTGCTTTTCCAATTGCCCGGCAACAACCTCAGCGGTCATCTCGGGTGAGACACACACGATTACGAGGTTGTAGTCCCCTTCTGCCTCAGTGCCTGCCCCGTACTCGATTGCCAGACGCAGGTTTGCTTTTGATCGGTTTTCAAGTCCTACATCAATGCCGTGTTTGGAAAGCGCCAGACCGAGAGAGGTGCCAATAAGGCCCGCCCCAACTATCTTTATGCGCTCTGAGCTCACTGCGCTAGATCGGTCCTGAGTGCCTGCGCACCGCGAAGGTAGATGTGGCTAATCTCGCTGCGCTGCTTTTTGGTGTCCACGTGCATCATGAGACGTATCACTCTCGGCATCGCCCCAGCGACATCCATCTCCACTGAGCACATCAGTGGAACGTCACCAAGTCCAAGTTCCCTTGCGGCTAGAGCGGGAAACTCACTGACAACATCGGGGGTTGCGGTGAACCAGATTGAGATTAAATCTGCAGCATCGAGAGAGTTCTCGTGCAGCACCTTGGTGACAAGTTCAGCGGTGGACTTAAGTAGGTGCTCGCGCTCGTCACTCTCGAGCTGAATAGCTCCGCGAATTGCTCTAACTGCCACTAGCGCCTCTTTGTCTTG
>JBDQMQ010000071.1:918-4972 GCA_040262185.1 Aquiluna sp.
AAGCTTACCCAGCTCCCTAACCTGTCCGGGCTTCATCGGGCCCAGCCTGAGCGGGCCAAAGCTCTTGCGCGTGAGCTCAATTACCTCGTGCCCAACAGCTTCGAACATCCTGCGGACAATTCGGTTTTTACCCGAGTGCAGGGTTAGCTCAACGAGTGACTCAATATTGTTTTGGTCAATTAGCTTTACGGTGTCGGCTTTTTGGAGACCGTCCTCAAGCTTCACACCATCTTTGAGCCGCTGCAGCTCAGTCCTTTGAATCTTGCCCTTTACTTTGGCGAAGTAGAGCTTCTCCACCTCATAGCTGGGGTGAGCTAACTGGTTTGCCAGGTCTCCATCGTTGGTCATAAGCAAGATTCCAGAGGTGTCCTGGTCGAGCCTTCCCACATTGAAGACGCGCTCGTACTGGACAAAGAAGTCTGCGAGGCAGGGCCTTCCGAACTCGTCCTCCATGGTGGAGACGATGCCCTTGGGTTTGTGAAATGCCAGGTAGATGCGGTCCGGATCTAGCTGGATAGGCCTGCCGTCCACCATGACTGAATCGCTCTGCGGATCAACCCTGGTGCCGAGTTCCCTAACGACCTTGCCGTTAACCTTCACTCTGCCCTGAAGCATCATCTCCTCCGCCTTGCGACGTGAGGAAACTCCTGCTGCAGATAGTGCCTTTTGAAGCCTTATGCCATCTTCAGTCAATGTTGTCCTGGTCTGGTAGGTGCGGGCTAATTGGAGGAAGCTCCTCAAGCGAATTTATGCCCAACTGCTCGAGCAACAGATCGGTGGTGCCAAACATGGATGCCCCGGAGTCTTGATCTTGGAATACCTCCACTACCAGTCCTCGAGAAATCAAGGTCCTGACAACCGAATCGACGTTTACTCCGCGAATAGAGGAGATCTGCCCACGGGAGATTGGCTGCCGGTAAGCGATAACTGAGAGAGTCTCGAGGGCAGCCTGGGAGAGCTTTGCCGGATTCTCGTTTGCTACCAGCTGCCGAACACCCCAGTCGTGAGTCTGCCTCACATACAGCCTCCAACCCCCGCCTACCTCACGAAGCTCAAATCCTCTGCCTTGGCCATCGTGTGCTGAGTCATAGTCGGCCTGCAGGGCCTCTATCTCCCTCCGCACCTCATTAATAGGCGACTCAAGCGCCCCCGCCAGGGTCACAATGCTCAGTGGGGTTTCGGAGACGGTGAGCAGTGCTTCGAGGGCTGCACGCATTGAAAGATCAGTTGTCATAGTCAGCGCCTAATTTTGCCAGTTGATCCTGATCTACGTCCTTCGATTGCCATTGAATGTCGATTTCGCTAAAGCTCTCCTCTTGCTTTAGACCAACAGCTCCGATCCGATAGAGCTCGAGAATTCCCAGGAACCTGGCAACAAACTCTGCCCTATCGCTGGTGTCACTTATAAGTTGGCGGAAGGTGAGTTTGCCGGCCTGTCGGAGCTTTTTGACCATAATCCCCACCTGCTCCCTGATTGAAACCTTCGGAGCATGGAGGTGAGAGATCCCGACCTCGGGCACCGGCTTAGGGGCAAGTGCAGCTTTAGCGATGTCGTGAAGCTCTTGAATGGTGGTATTCCACTCGAGCTCTGGACGGAGATTTCTATAGGGCTCCTCTAGCCTTACCGCCCTTGGGTAGCGCTCCGACTCTGCTTCAAGTGCCGAGTGGAACCAGGAAGCGACCTCCTTGAACGCCCGGTACTGCAGCAGCCTTGCAAAAAGCAGGTCTCTGGCCTCGAGAAGCGAAACGTCCTCCGAGTCAACAACCTCTCCCTGAGGCAGAAGGCTTGCAAGTTTCATATCTAGAAGCGTTGCCGCTACGACTAAGAACTCGCTGGCGCTGTCGATTTCCTTTTTGGCATCGAGGCCTTTGACATACTTCAAAAACTCATTGGTGACCTTGGCAAGAGCGACCTGAGTGATTTCCATTTCATGCCGACCAATTAGGTTCAGCAACAGATCAAAGGGGCCCTCGAAGTTATCTAGCTGAAGCTGGAAGTCGACCTCAGACTCAAGCTGCACAGCCACGTTTTACAAGCTCTCTCGCCACGCGCCTGTAACCCTCGGCAGCATCTGAGGAAGGAGCAAACTGGGTGATGGGCTTCTTCGCCACAGTGGCATCCGGGAACTTCACCGTGCGGCTAATTGCGGTGTCAAAGACCTTGCCGGGGAAGGCCTCCTGCAGTCTCTCCAGAACCTCTCGGGAGTGCAGGGTTCGCTGGTCGTGCATGGTTGGAATTAGGCCATCAAGTTCCAGTGTTGGGTTGGTGCGAGCCTTAACCTTGTCGATGGTCTGGATCAGTAGCGCCACTCCCCTGAGGGCAAAGAACTCGGTTGCCATTGGTATCAATACCCCATGAGCCGCCGTCAAGGCGTTGACAGTTAGTAGACCCAGCGAAGGCTGGCAGTCAATGAAAATTACGTCGTAATCGGCCTTGACCTTCTTGAGAATGCCATCGAGCACGCGCTCACGTCCCATCTCAGTGACGAGGTTCATCTCCGCTGCAGATAGGTCAATGTTCGCCGGGATAATGTCAAGATTTTCAATGTTGGTCTGCTGGATGGCTTCGCGAGGGTGCATTGAGGTGTCCATCATCAGGTCATAGATCGTTGGCGCCTCTTGGTAGTCGCTCGCGAGGTTTACCGATAGCGCACCCTGCGGATCAAAATCCACCACAAGAATTTTTCTGCCGTACTCGGCAAGCGCGGCAGCAAGATTGATTGTGGTCGTTGTCTTACCGACGCCACCTTTTTGATTGCACATGGCAATGATGCGTGCTGGGCCATGCTGTTTCAGCTTGGCTGGGGTGGCAAAAGTCTTCTTAGAAAGATCCACCGTGACCTCCCATATTTATTGCTCTAGCCTACCGCCGCGCACGCGGGTGAGCTTGCGAATACACCTCTCGCAGCGTGTCAACGGTAATTAGCGTGTAGATCTGAGTTGTGGCAACCGATGCGTGGCCCAAGAGCTCCTGCACCACCCGGACATCTGCTCCACCCTCAATCAGATGGGTCGCAAAGGAATGCCTCAGGGTATGCGGCGAAACCTCAAGTTCTGCCGAAACACCTGCCCTTTGAATAATGTCCCAGATGCTTTGCCTACTAAGCCGCCCACCTTGCTTATTTAGAAACAAGGCCCGCTCCCCTCTTAGCTTTGCAAGCTCTGGCCGAGTCCGAACCAGGTAGGCGTCAAGACTCTTTGCAGCAAATGACCCCACGGGAACTATGCGCTCTTTGGAGCCCTTGCCTCTGACTCTGATGAGACCGTCGTCTGTCACCTCATCCAAATCCAGTGCCACGACCTCACTGACTCTTGCGCCACTGGAATACATCAGCTCAACAATTGCCCTGTCGCGCAGCCTAATTCGGTCAGCAGCCTCATCATCCGGTTCGGGACCCGAAGCCTCGAGCAGTTTCAAAACCTGGTCCTGGGAAAGTGCCTTCGGGAGGCGGCTGGGGAGCTTTGGCTGCCTTAGGCGCGAGGTTGGATCGTCAGCTCTAAGACCCTCTAATGCAAGAAACTTATGAAAGCCCCGCACTGCCGCGAGAATTCGTGCTCGACTCGATGCCCGAAACCCTGATTCCGTGAGCCTGTTTGAAAACTCCTCCAAATCAAGATCAGATGCGGTCATTGGTTCCACGCCTGCTGCTTCGAGGAATTCCGCATATTTGACAAGGTCTGCTCGGTAGGCGGCGAGGGTATTTTTGGAAAGCCCGCGCTCCACGGTTAGATGCCGCAGGTAGCGCTCAAGCGGCGACATGGAAATTAGCTCTCGTCAAATAGCCGCTGAGACTTCTGTCTTTCTAGAGCGGCCTTGATAAGTCCATCGAAGAGTGGGTTTGCCCTGGTGGGGCGAGATTTGAACTCGGGGTGAGCCTGTGTTGCGAGATAGAAGGGGTGGACTTCCCTTGGAAGCTCCACATACTCGACCAGGTTTCCGTCGGGAGAGGTCCCGGAAAAAACGAGCCCTGCCCCGGCTATCTGTTCCCTATAGGAATTGTTCACCTCATAGCGGTGGCGGTGTCTCTCCGAGGCGGAGTCAGAACCGTAAAGC
>JBDQMQ010000072.1:0-4923 GCA_040262185.1 Aquiluna sp.
CGGTTAATCAGACTCTAGTTAGATCTATAAACACATCGGTAGTAGCGGTATTGCCTGTTGGTTCAATTCTCTTTATCGGCTCGCTAATTCTTGGGGCTGGAACCTTACGGGATATCGCTCTGGCTCTTTTTGTTGGAACCATCGTCGGTACCTATTCTTCGATATTCCTCGCTGCCCCAATCTACGCTCACCTGCGCTCGGGTGAGAAGGAGTTGAAGGCAGCTTCTGAGAGGGTTTTGGCCGGTCGCCAATAGAATTCTCACTACCAGTTAGGAGTGAGAGATGTCCGATAGCCTTGCAAGCTCTCTGCGCTCCAGACTGCCCAGAATTTTTACTCGCTCAACTGGCCTGCTATCTAACGAGCTAAACGAACTAATCCGCACGGTTAGGACCAACCACCCTCGTTCTGACTATCAGGTTGTCGAACGCGCTTATCGAACCGCGGAACGCTTCCATGAGGGCCAGAAGCGCAAATCAGGTGAAGACTACATAACCCACCCTCTCGCAGTTGCACGGATTCTCGCCGATCTAGGTAGTGGTCCGGCAACGATCGCCGCTGCGTTACTTCATGACACCGTTGAGGACACCGACTACTCCATTGATCAATTACGCGCAGACTATGGCGAAGAGATCGCGCTGCTGGTGGACGGCGTGACAAAGCTCGACAAGATGAAGTTTGGCGACACTGCCCAAGCGGAGACAATGCGCAAGATGGTGGTTGCCATGAGTCGTGATGTGAGGGTTTTGGTCATTAAGTTGGCCGATAGGTTGCATAACGCCCGCACCTGGGGCTTCGTCTCTCCAGAGTCTGCGAAGAGAAAAGCACAGGAAACCCTGGAGATCTATGCTCCACTTGCCCACAGGCTTGGAATCTCCACCATGAAAGTTGAGCTTGAGGACATAAGCTTCGCTGTTTTATACCCGAAGGTATACGAGGAAATAGTTTCCCTGGTGGGCCAGCGGAACCCTTCTCGGTCTGACTACACAGACAGAGTTATCGAGGAGATAGACACCGAACTTCGCGGCGCCAGGGTGAAAGGCAAACTTGATGGCCGTCCCAAGCAGTACTACTCCATCTACCAGAAGATGGTTTTGCGTGGCCGGGAGTTCGACGACATTTACGACCTGGTTGGTATTCGGGTAATTGTTCCGACAGTGAGGGATTGCTACGCAGCTCTAGGAGCAATTCACGCCCGCTGGTCACCGCTTCCAGGGCGTTTTAAGGACTACATTGCGATGCCTAAGTTCAATCTATATCAGTCCCTTCACACCACCGTGGTGGGTCCCGAGGGGCGAAGTGTAGAGATTCAGATTCGAACCCAGGAGATGCATCAAAGGGCGGAATTTGGTGTTGCCGCGCATTGGAAGTACAAGCAGACCGCCGCCAAGGGAGGCGATAAGGAAGTGGACTTCGCTTGGCTGAAGCAGCTGAGCGACTGGCAGGAAGAAACTGCGGACCCGGGCGAATTCTTGGACAATCTCCGCTTCGAGATTGGGGCAAAGGAACTATACGTATTCACTCCCAAAGGACAAGTTGTTGGCCTAAGTGCTGGTTCCACACCCGTTGACTTTGCATATGCCGTTCACACTGAGGTCGGCCACAAAACAATTGGGGCGAAGGTAAATGGGCGGCTGGTGCCACTTGAAACCAAGCTTCAGGCCGGAGATGTAATAGAGGTCCTAACCTCAAAATCGGAGAGTGCTGGTCCGAGCAAGGACTGGCTGAACTTTGTTGCCTCTCCGAGGGCCAGGGCGAAGATTAAACACCACTTCACCCAGGAGCGAAGAGAACTTGCAAGCGAAGAGGGCAAGGAGGCCTTAGCCAAGGCACTCAGACGTGCTTCCCTACCCGTCCAATCAATGATGAACGGGGAACTACTCGCCGAAATTGCTGAGGAGCAGAAGTTGGCCGATGTTCAAGCACTTCTGAGCGCTATTGGGCAGGGTCAGGTCTCAGCCGCAAGTGTTATTGAGCGTCTAAAGCTCCTGCAAGGAATCAGTCCTGATCCAGACACCGAGGAGATACCGGTCCAGGTTCCACGTTCATTGCGGGGGCAAAGAACAGACAACCAGGGCGTTCTCGTGAAGGGATCTCCCGACGTCATGACCAAAATGGCCCGCTGCTGCACGCCTGTTCCCGGTGATGAGATAACTGGATTCATCACTCGCGGTGAAGGAGTTTCTGTTCACAGAGTTGACTGCAAGAACGTCAAGAGCCTTGTCAAGGAGCGAATTGTTGAGGTGTCTTGGGCAGATCAGGCCAGGGGAGTCTTTATGGTGCAGATCCAGGTTGAGGCCCTTGACCGTTCGGGGTTGCTTTCAGATGTGACGCGGGTCCTCACTGAGTCTCACGTAAACATACTGAGCGCCTCGGTTAGTACTGGCCGAGATCGGGTAGCGATTTCAAAATTTGTTTTTGAGATGGCCGATCCCTCGCACCTAGATCACCTTCTGAATCAGGTGCGCAGAATCGATAACGTCTATGACGTTTATCGTGTCAAGAGCGCTTAGTCGACCGCATTCTGAGCGGCCTCAAGGAGGGCCTTGCGGGAATCGATCTGAGCCTGAATCTCTTTCTTCTTCGCAGCTGGAGCTGAGCTGAGCTCTGTTTCCAGTACCGCTATGACACCCTCTAATTGTGTTGCAAGAGAGTTGCTTCGAGCTTTTGCGGCCGGGTCAGAACGCTGCCAAGCTTCTTTCTGGGCCTCTGAGATCTTTGCTTCAACAGCACGCAATCTAGACTCAACGCTCTTGACCTGGTCCTTGGGAACGTGACCGATCCTTGACCAGGCGGACTGAATGTCGCTAAGAGTCTTCTTGGCCTTGTCAAGATCTTCCACCTTGATCGCCTCCGCCTGCTTAAGTAGCTCGAGCTTCTTTTCAAGATTTGCCTTGTGCTCTGTACCCAGCTGCGCGTCCTGCTCCTTCTTTGCAGAGAAGATTGCGTCTCCCGCCGCGCGGAAGCTCTTCCAGAGCGACTCCTCGGCTTTGCCGGCCTTTCCTGCGGCCTTCCACTGCTCCTGAAGTGCCTTGTAGTCGCCGGCCGCTTTCGCACCTTTGCTAACCAGAGCTTCGGCCTTTGCGACTAGATCGGACTTGGCGTTCTTGGCCTCTTTGAACTTGTTGTCGAGGGTCGAGAAATATGCGCGTCTTCCAGATTCAAACTTGGCACGCGACTGGCTAAAACGCTTCCAAATAGGATCCGTCTGAGCTTTAGGGACCTTTGTTCCATCTTTTTGTATGGACTGCCAGCGCTCAAAGAGCTCGGTCATCTCTGCGGCTGATTTTTTCCAGTTGATTCCGCCAAGATTTGAAACGATAGCCTCGGCTCTTGCGGCGATTTCTTCTTTATCCTTCATGGCCTGCGCGATTGCTTCTTCTCGCGCAGCCGATGCTTTTTCAGCTGCCTCAGCTATTGCAGGTTCAACCGCAGACAAACGCTGTCTCAGAGACGCGAGGTTTCCAACGGCCTTGGGCTCAGCGCAGTCCTTGACGAGTGTTGCGTGGGTGGCCCTAAGGCTCTTTACGTCGGTGATGCCGGAGGCAATTCGTTGCTCCAGAATCCTCACCTGCGCCTCTAAATCGTCAAACTTCTTAGTGAAGAAGGCCAAGGCCTCCTCGCTTGTAACGTCGGGGTACTGGCCTACGAGTCTTTCGGTTCCAGCGTCGATTACATAGACATTGTTCTTGTCGTCTACGCGACCAAATTCATTGCTTGTCAATTGCTCTCCAGACCTGCGACGCTTTACTCTACCGAAACATTTTCAAGTGTGACCGCTTCAAGTGGAGGTCCGTCAGTTGCTCCACCTACGACTCCAACTTCCGCGATGGCCTTGATTGCATCGAGGCCTCCTGTAACGGTTCCAAATACTGTGTAGCCACCTACGCTATCGGAGGGAATCTGGGAGTCCTGGTAAACGATAAAGAATTGTGACCCCATTGAATAGTCATCGCCACCGCGTCTGGCCATTGCAATGACCCCTTCGTAGTAGATGTCCGCAATTGGGGCGTTCTCTATAGGTCCAAATGTGTACCCAGGGCCTCCAGTGCCATCGCCGTTAGGGTCGCCACACTGCAGCACATAAATACCAGCGGTTGTTAGCCTATGGCAGCTCAGGCCTTCGAAATAACCCTCACGCGCCAGACTCACAAAACTGGCGACAGCTTGAGGCGCGGCCGCTCCATCGAGCTCGAAATCCAACTCGCTACCGGCAACGTTCATGGTTCCAGACCAAATTCGACTCTCTGCCAAAGAAGCATCGGGGACTGCTGGATCAAGCTCACGTGGCTCGGTTGTCTCAGCTACTTGCTCCTGGGGTGTTTCGGTAGTTTCTGCGACGGTCTCCTCATTGGTCGAACCCGGGCCAAAGCCGAAGTAGGCCAGCTGGCCAGCAAAGGCAATCACAAGCGCCACAGCACCGCCGATGAGGGCTAAGCGGTTATCCCGCTTGTTTTTCTCGGCACGCCTTTGGACGACCTGCTGCTTGGCTTGGTAGTTGGCTAACTGCTCTTTTGATTTCATGCTCACGCTCCAGCAGGTAATTCTAGGTGGAGGAATACAATCGGCGTGTGTCGCAACCACCGTTAGCTGAGAGACTCAGGCCCAAGTCCTTGAGCGACTTCGTGGGTCAGAAGGCTGCACTGGTTGCAAATGGCCCGCTGGCTCGACTGGTTTCGGGCGACATCACAAAGTCAATGAGCTCTGTGCTGCTATGGGGACCTCCTGGCAGTGGCAAGACGACTCTCGCCAGGATGATCTCCCACACCGGCTCGTCCAAGTATGTGGAACTGAGTGCCGTTGATAGTTCTGTCTCGCAGGTAAGAGATGTAATAAACGAAGCAAAGGCCCTTCGGGATAGCTTCGAAAAACCAACCGTGCTGTTCCTGGACGAAATCCATAGATTCTCCAAGGCTCAACAGGAT
>JBDQMQ010000073.1:0-4745 GCA_040262185.1 Aquiluna sp.
GACGATGCCGGTTCCGATGATGACATTGTCAAAAACCAAAGTGAGACTCAGCATCACAACCGCCGAGCCCACTAGGGGCCTAACCGGCAGCCACTTGCGCATGAGAAATCCATACACAGAGAAAATGCCGAGCACGCTCGCAGTGAGAAGTAGATAGGTCACCTGGCAAACCTCCTGGCAAACCCTTGATAGACCAGCAAGGTGTTGTAGCTAAGCAGGATCAGGAAAAACAGCTCCTCGAGTGGAAGCTCAGGCGCAAGCAGCAAACCTGAGAGATGAGGCGCATCGCCCCGAAAGAAGATGCCAAGCGCGATACCAACCAGGTCCCAAGCCAAGAACACCGCGACCGCGACAGCCACCGAGACAATCGTTGCTCTAGGGTTCACAAACAATGCCAGCTTGTGGCGATGGTCGATGGCTCCCAGTCCCAGGATGGAAATCAGAAGCAGGCTTAGGTAGATAAAGGGAACTAGCTCGGTCATCACGCCAGGCCCTTGAAGGTCCTAACCGGCTTGATCTCGCCCTTAATTGGACCACTGGAGCGGTCATCGGTTAGGTGCTTGTAGACCAGCTCGGCACCTATCAGGCACATCGGTAGACCGATGCCTGGAAGCGTGTTTTGGCCGGCGTAGTAAAGGTTCTTTAGCTTTCTCGAGTAGTTTTTAGGCCTGAAGAAAGCACTCTGCATCAGGGTATGGGCCATGCCCAAGGCAGTTCCGCTCCAGGCATTGAACTCGTTTACAAAGTCCTGGGGGCCAACGGTTCTGCGAACCACAATGCGATCTTTGAGATCTGGAATATTGCACCACTTAGAGATCTGCTCGATAACGGTGTCTGCGGCAGCCTCTAAGGCAGGGTCACCTGCTCCTCCAACGCCTCCGGTGCCAATTGATGGGTCAGCTGCGGTCGGCACGAGCACGAAGACGTTCTCATGACCCTCTGGTGCAACGCTGCCATCTGTCTTGGAGGGCATGCAGATGTAGAGAGAGGCTGGGTTCGGGACTTTACGCTTGCCATCGGCCTTGTGGAAGACCTCGGCAAAGTTTCCCTTCCAGTCATCGGTGTAGAGCAAGGTGTGGTGGTCGAGCTCATCGATCTTGCCTTTTACTCCAAGGTAAAGAAGCAGTGCGGACGGACCAGGGACCTTCTTGTCCCACCAGCTCTGAGGGTAGGTCTGGTGTTGCGGCGATAGGAGCTTGGTCTCTACGTGCTGGAGGTCCGCAGTTGCCACAATGACATCTGCTGAAATTTCAACCTCACCCAACTTAACTCCGGTTGCCTTCCCGTCCTCAGTAAGAATTTGGCTCACCGGGGAGGAGGTGTGTATCTCTACACCATGAGCCCTGGCAATCCTTGCGATGGCCTCAATTACGGTATGCATACCGCCGTTTGGATAGAAGACCCCCTGCTTCATGTCCACGTGGGTCATCAGGTGATACATGCTCGGGGTGTCGTAGGGAGAGGCTCCAAGGAAGACGGCCGGGAAATTCAGCATCTTCTTTAGCCGCTCGTCTTTGACGTACTTGCCTGAAAAGTCGTAGAGCGAGGTTGTCAGCAGCTTCAAAAAGCGACCCAGTTTCTTGACAACGTCAGGGTGAAAGAAGCTCCTTGGGTCACGGAAGTTTGTGTAGAGGAAGTGTCTTATCGAAAGCTCATATGCTTCTTCGGCGCTCGCCAGGTATCTCTCCAAGGCCTTGCCCGCTCCAGGCTCCATGTCATCGAAGAGCTCTTTGATTTGCTCGAGGTCCTCCGGCATCTCGATGCGGTCGCCGAGTCCCTCGTTTCGGGTCTGGTAGGCGGGGGTGAGCCGAACCAGATCTAATTCCTTTTCTGCGCTGGTGCCCATGAGCTTGAAAAACTGCTCGAAGGCATCGGGCATCAAATACCAACTGGGACCCATATCGAAACGGAACCCGTCCTTTTCCCAAAGGTAGGCCCTTCCACCCAAGGAGTCTCTGGACTCAAAGAGCTTCACATCCATGCCGGCCTTGGCCAGCAGCGCGCTCGTGGCCAGTCCAGCTATCCCGCCGCCAACTACTACCGCGGTCTTTTTGCTCATGCGACTCCTCTTAGCGCTCGTGCAAGCAGCAAGAGCTTCCGGCTATTACTAACCGATATGCGCCTGGTTTTTAGTTCCTGCGCGGGGGTCCGGGAAATCTTTTGGTTGAGCTCTTGAAACAAAAGCTGGGCCGCGGCAACTGCGCGCCGCGCACCAATTGGCAGCAGCGGCAGCGACTTTGAACTGGTCGCTAGGTCCTCTTGGATATCAGCGACAAGCCTTTCCTTGGTTGCCTCATCAAAATTATTAACGCTGACGTTTGGAAAATAACTTCTGCCAAGCCTGTCGAAGTCAGCAGCTAGGTCTCTGAGGAAGTTCACCTTTTGGAAGGCAGCACCCAGGGCCCTCGCACCTGCTACCAAAGTCTTCTTTTCGTCTGCTGAGTAGCCTCTGCCATGCACGAACACCGCCAAACACATCAAGCCGACCACCTCAGCCGATCCGTAAACGTATGCCTCAAACGAAGATTGGTCATGCTCTTTTTCGGTCAGGTCCATTCGCATCGAAACAAAGAAGGGTTCGACGATGTCCTTTTTGATTCCCACAAGCCTTGCGGTCTGAGCGAAGGCGTGGAGGATCAGGTTTGTTGAATAGCCAAGCTCCATCGCGCGGTAAGTCTCATTTTCAAACTCGCTGAGCATTTGCTCAGGGCTTACCGCTTTTTCAACTTGTTGCGCCTCAGCGGCAGAGCCGTCGACGATTTCGTCCGCGACTCGAACCATGGCGTAGATGTTCTCCACGTGCTCTCGGAAGCTACGCTCCAACAGCCTGGTGGCAAGCCCAAAAGAGGTCGAGTAGGAGTAAATGACCTCCTTGGCCGCGGCATGGGAGGCGCGGTTATAGAGCACTAGGCCAGTTGGCACCTTGGTGGTGTCTTGGGATTCCACGACTTCAGGCTACCTCCTTATCAACATAAGATTGAGCCCATGACTAACCAGATGAAGCCAAGAAGCCACGTCGTAACAGATGGTCTTGAAAGAGCTGCAGCTCGCGGCATGCTCAGAGCCGTTGGTATGGGTGATGAGGACTGGGTCAAGCCACAGATTGGAGTCGCATCCTCCTGGAATGAAGTGACTCCCTGCAACCTCTCTCTAGATCGGTTGGCAGATGCTGCGAAGCAAGGCGTCCACGCATCTGGTGGTTATCCGCTCGAATTTGGCACAATTTCCGTGTCTGACGGAATCTCAATGGGTCACGAGGGCATGCACTTCTCGCTGGTTTCGCGCGAGGTCATCGCGGACTCAGTCGAGACCGTAATGGAAGCTGAACGACTTGATGGCTCGGTTCTGCTCGCGGGCTGCGACAAGTCACTCCCGGGGATGATGATGGCCGCCGCCAGGCTCGATGTATCGGCCGTATTTCTATATGCAGGTTCGATTGCCCCCGGTTGGGTCAAGCTCACCGATGGCACCGAAAAGCAAGTCACCATCATTGATGCTTTTGAAGCTGTAGGTGCCTGCAAGGCCGGGAAGATGAGCCAAGAAGATGTGGACCTGATTGAGCGGGCCATCTGCCCGGGTGAGGGCGCGTGTGGCGGAATGTACACCGCAAACACCATGGCCTCGATCGGAGAAGCTCTCGGCCTATCGCTTCCTGGCAGCGCGGCGCCGCCATCGGCAGATAGAAGGCGTGACACCTGGGCTCACCGCAGTGGAGAGGCTGTTGTAAACCTAATTTCAAAGGGCATCACAGCGCGAGACATCCTGACTAAGGAGGCCTTCGAGAACGCAATTGCCGTGCTCATGGCCTTTGGTGGATCAACAAATGCAGTGCTTCACCTGCTTGCCATTGCGCGGGAGGCAGAAGTTGACCTAAAGCTCGATGACTTTAACCGGATTGCGGACAAGGTTCCCCACCTTGGAGACCTAAAGCCGTTTGGACAGTTCGTGATGAACGACGTGGACAAGGTTGGCGGTGTTCCGGTTGTGATGAAGGCCCTTCTCGATGCAGGTCTTATGCACGGAGACGTGATGACTGCCACCGGCAAGACGTTGCGAGAGAACCTGTCAGAGATAAATCCACCAGATCCAGACGGGAAGATAATTCGGGCGATGAGCAACCCCATTCACAAAGACGGTGGAATTGCCATCCTCAAGGGCAGCATTGCTCCCGAGGGGGCCGTCGTGAAGACGGCCGGATTCGACCTGGAGACATTCGAGGGTCCAGCAAAGGTATTCGAGCGTGAGGCGGCAGCCATGGAGGCTCTTACCAAAGGCGAGATCAAGGCTGGCGATGTTGTCGTCATTCGCTACGAGGGCCCTAAGGGTGGTCCTGGAATGCGCGAGATGCTAGCCATCACTGGCGCTATCAAGGGTGCGGGATTGGGCAAAGATGTCCTACTATTGACGGACGGCAGATTCTCGGGCGGCACAACCGGCCTTTGTATCGGCCACATTGCCCCAGAGGCCACCGATGGTGGACCAATTGCTCTGGTTCGCGATGGAGACTTGATTCGAGTCGATGTTGCAGCTCGATCGCTTGACTTACTGGTCGACGATGAGGAGCTGGCTGCGAGGAAGCAGCAGTGGCAGCCATTGCCACCGCGCTACACCCGCGGCGTTCTAGCGAAATACACCAAGTTGGTGCACTCGGCCTCCGAGGGCGCATACTGCGGTTAATTACTATTTTGGAGATTCGATGACAGAGACCCTTTCAGGTGCCCAGGCAATTATTCGTTCCCTGGAGC
>JBDQMQ010000074.1:0-4609 GCA_040262185.1 Aquiluna sp.
CCTCGCCACTATTCGCCATTCAACCAACACCTCCAGCGGCTGCGCCAGCCCCTGCACCCGCTGCTCCTCAGCCTTATAGTGGTCCCGCTCCCTCTGGGATCTCAACCAAGATTGCTTTTGAAGGCGACAGCATCACAGTCATAGGCACTCGCCTAGATCTGGTTGGGTCATTAGAAATTGATGGCGTCGCTGCTTCAATTACCTCGAAGGCAAGCAAAGCCTTGGTATTCACCATGCCTTCGAGTCTTTCCCCGGGCATCAAGCAGCTGGTGATGAAATCTAGCCACGGCACCCTTACCTATTACCCAGGTCTGCAACTAGTGGAAAAGGCCCCAGCGCCTGTCACAGACTCTTCGGGTTCTGAGTTAGTTGAGCAATTGGGCAAGGTCAACGCCGGGTCCTTCAACGGTTACATCGCTGTCTATGCCAAAGGTCATAAGGGGAAGACGCTGTCTTGGAAGATAGCCGGAAAGTGGTTTAAGACAACTGTCACTTCTGACTACCAGGTGTTCCAACGAAAGACCGCCGCTATTGGATTGAACGTGAAGGTTGATCTCTATGTAGGTGGGAAGAGAGAACTTTCAAAGACGGTCCTAACCAGGTAGTTCAGGATCCCGATGAATCTACGAAACGCAAAAATTCAATTCCTTGGCGCGGGCATCGCTGCAATGCTTGCAGCCCTCGTGTTGTCGGGTTGCTCCGTGGCCGCAACTCCGACGGCCGTGCCGGGGGATGCCGAGACAGCAGAGACTAGTGCGGTGCCAGATTCAGAAACTGACAACATGCAAAAGGACGAGACAGAGGAGATTGCGAAGCAGCGTGAACCTACCCAGCTGGGCATAAGTTTTGATCCCCAGATCAGCTCCGATGAGGTATCTGAGTGGATTCGAATGGCCGTGGACGAAATGGTCGAGCCCCCGACTGATTTTTTCGGACTTGTTTGGCCAATTGGTCAACCAATAGACGAAGACCCTGACCCCCAAGTATTTGATGGCGCTCCCTTCACGCAGCATCACCATGTTCTTAGCGATTCAGAGGTGGAGGATGTGGTTGGACAATTTTCAAACTGGCAGGCGTCGCTTCAGGGTTGCACCGAGTCGGAGTATCGCGAATTTGATGAGGGAGTCAGAATTGTCGGGCTCTGGATTCGAGGGGCCGCTGATGTCGCTACGGCTCCCGGACCGTGCAAAGAATCTCGAGCTGTGATCTATGCAAGAACGCTGCAACAAGATAGGACAACCGCTACCGAGATCTTTTTTCACGAGGCCTATCACGGACTCTCAAATTTCTTACTAAATCGTTGTGCGCCGATCCTTGGTCGTGACGAGGACTCGCTCAACGAGCTGCGCTGGTTTGCCGAGGGAACAGCAGATTACTTTGGCGTTTTCATGGCAGCCAAGTTGGAAGGACGTGACGACTACAAGTCCAAAATGCTCGAGCGCGCATATCGCGACATCCAAGGAGATCCAGAGATTACCCTCTACGCGAATGCCTATGTACAGAGCGCGGCCATGATCCTCATGATGGAGCGCGGCCTGATTGAGGAGTCCAAATTGCTTGACGGCAGTTACTTCGGAGACTGTGATTGGGTAAATCGTTTTGACCCCGATGCCGCGGGCATCCCACACATCTTCGAAAACTTTTCAAAGATCATCTCTACAGCCAGTGGGTTCCAATACAGCCAGGAAGCAATCGCTGGCTAACCAGGATCGCCCCTTGCTTCTTGCAGGTGGGTAATAGGAGATACGCACAGAATGGTCGAGTCCGAGATAATGGACAACATGGAGATTCGGGTCGGAATTGTGGAAGACAATGGCCTGCTTCGATATTCGCTCTCTAGCTCTTCGCAAGCGGAAGGTTTTGATGTCATTTTTGCCCTGGAGAACGGCGTTCAAGCAATAAAAGAGCTAGAAACCTCAAAAATCGACGTACTTGTTGTAGATCTGAACCTGGGCCAGCAACTCAACGGCGTGGATGTCTCCCTGGTTTGGCAGAAGCAAGTGCCCAAACTGGGTGTCGTGTACCTCACTAGCTACGAGGATCCGCGCGCTGTAGTTGGTGGAAAAGTGCCTCAGCTTGCGAAGAATTCCATCTACTTGCTAAAGGATCATCTGTCGGATGGGTCTGAGCTAATTTCGGCAATTAGGAAAGTGGCTCACCAAGAGGGTTTTTCAGACTACAAACTCACGAGCCCGTTGGCTAAGTTAACCGACCGCCAGTTTCAGGTTTTGCGGCTTTTATCCGAGGGGGCATCCAATAAGGAAATCGCGAAGCATAGAGGAATCACGGAAGCTTCTGTCGCTGTGGCCGTTAATCGCATTTCTAAAGTTCTTGGCATACCCTCTCAGCTCGATCGGAACCAAAGAGTTCACTTGGCGAGGGTGTTTCTAAATCAAACCGCTAGACCAGATGGCGACTAGATCTGGCAGGTTTGCTCGCATTGGTGGGCCGGCTCTTCTAGAGAGATCTCACCTAATCCTCTTTGGTCTCTTGATCATCATCATTGCCTCACTTGTCTTCGGAGAAACCCCGGGTGTCGCCCCGGTGGACCAGTTCCTACTCGAATCTTTGGCCAACATTGGCACTTGGCTTTTTGTTATCGCATTCGCTGAGGTTGCCAAAATCACCATTTTTGCCAGAAGGAGAAGCCGCCCAGTTGCTCCCGTCTTCGTAATCTTGTTCGGGGCTGCAACGGGAGTCCTGGCTTTGCTCTGCTATTCCTGGTTTGAACAGCTAGTCGGCCTCAGACCAGTTTCCATAAATTTGACATCCATTGCATTGAGCTGTGGGCTCGGAGCAATAGGCATAGTGCTCAGTTCCCTTTTTGAGATAAGCAGGCGAGAGCAGCGGTCTGCCCAGCGGGTGATATTGGAGACCAACTCAGCCCTGCAATCACAGCAGGTATTTGATGCAGAAATAGCTGACTTCTTCGAGTCGCTGCGCCGAAAAGTCTCCGAGGCCTTCAGGCAGCTAGATGCCGATACAGGGCCTGAGGAGGCCTTGGAAACGGTGATGACAAGGTGCATCAAGCCAATCTCACGCGGCGCTTGGGCCAAACGAAGTTGGTTGCGAGACCTGATTGTTGTCAGGGGAGTTAGCCAGGTGGCTCTCAGCCTGCGGCCATTCTCGTCCCCGCTGCTGGTCGGCCTTGTTTATGGCATCACGATCATGGCGACCAACCAGCATCAGTCTGAGGATCGGGCAGCCAGTGCACCTATGGCGGCGATCATTGGATTTGCAGTTGCTTCGCTCGGATTCGCGATTGGGAAACTTCTTTCCGAGCGGGCAAAGTCAAAAGAGAAGACAGTCCTACCCATATTCTTTCTGACGCTTATGTTCCTTAGCTCCACGGTTACTTTTTTCAATCAGCTGATTTTTTGGGGAAACCTGGACCCAATTCGGTTCTTGTCGGGGGTGGTCGCAAACTTAATCTTTTTTGCGTTGTTGGCCCTCATTTTCTCAGCTCTAAAGCTCAGCGGCACTGATGCCAACGAAGCCCCCTTGCTACTCACAAGGCTAAGAGACAAATCCACCCTTTCTTGGGCCAATCGTGAGTACCTCAGAAGGCAATTGGCTGGGCACCTTCACAGCTCGGTGCAAAACCAAATACTCGCAATCCAGCTGAACGAAAAGACGACCGACAGCCTCGGATTGTCAGAGATTGAACAGCGGGTTATGGAGGTAATCAGGGACGCTGAGCAGACTTTCAGGCGATTGAGCGGCGCGTCTCTCGGTGAAGCTCTTGAGGCATTGAGGAGTGACTGGGAGGGCTATGCGGTGATCAAATGGGAAAAGCTCCCCGAGAACCTTTCTTCGTCACAAGAGAGGCCAATAATTGCCTTGGTTCAGGAGGCTGTCACTAACGCAATTCGGCATGGGTTTGCCAAGATGGTCGAAATCCGAATTTCACAGAAAAATCAGCAGAATGTCTTGTATCTGGAAGTCTTGGATAATGGCACTGGTCCCTTAGGCAAGAGGGTAAGGAAGGGTCTTGGTAGTCGCCTCCTTGATGAGTTATCAAACGATAACTGGTCCCTCGAGTTTCGTAAATCTGGCGGCGGCAGACTGATTGCTGAGGTTATCTGCTAACTCGGGAGCAACCTTGGGCATACTGACACATCAGAACACAGGGTCTATTTGTACTTGGCGCGAAACCAAAGTGTTTTCAGGGGTTCAGGACTCTCGTAAACAGCCAGTCGCCAGTTCGATTCTGGCAGGTGGCTCCGGCTAATCTAACCAGTCGCCAGGAACCCTCGTTTTTCGTAAATGTCACTGAAAATTGCAAGATCCTGCCAGGGCATACCCGTGGATTTATACAGTTTCAACCCAGCCTCTGGGCCATGGCGAAGTTTTGATGTTGGCTCATTTCTAAACAGCGTGGACATGGGAACCAGCTCAGCCTCCGTGATAGACCCGTCTTGAATCGCCATGATGACATCGCCAGCTTCTCTAAGGCACGTCGAGACATCTTCCACAAAGACTTGTGCAGCACCTACGACGTCGCTTCCGATTTCTCTGGCACTTGCCTCATGAGAGCCGACTGCCACAATCAAAGCATTGGGATTGATCTCATAGAGTGTGAACAGGGGATCCCTTGCGGTGGTGGCAG
>JBDQMQ010000075.1:0-4468 GCA_040262185.1 Aquiluna sp.
GCTCTCTACCCTCCAAAGCGTTTCTTTGGAGCAGCCAGAAACATTGAGGACGGCGGTTCGCTAACCATCTTGGCCACAGCGCTCGTCGAGACCGGCAGCAAGATGGACGAGGTCATCTTCGAGGAGTTCAAGGGCACCGGAAACATGGAGCTCAGGCTTTCCCGTCAGCTTGCTGACAAGAGAATCTTCCCTGCGGTTGACATCAACGCCTCCGGCACACGCCGCGAGGAGATGCTGATGAGCCCTCAGGAGACCAAGATCATCTGGAAGCTCCGTAGGGCACTTGCAGGTCTCGAGCAGCAGCAGGCTCTGGAGCTTGTTCTTTCAAGACTCAAGGACACCGCGAGCAACGTCGAGTTCCTGCTCAAGCTTGAGAAGTCGATGCCGGTGCCTACCGAGACTGATTCGGAATAACGTTGCAGGATTCGCTTGCTGGCCTGAGAGCCGAGCACGCGAGTTTGCAAGAGCAGCTCAGCGACTCGGCGGTTCACTCGAACCCTGCCCTGTCTAAAAAGCTGAACCGGCGTTATGCCGAGCTGAGCACCATCTTGGATGCTGATGCTCAGGTGAAGCTAATTGCGCAGGATTTGGCGGCAGCTAAAGAGCTTGCCACCGAAGACGCCAGCTTTGCCGAGGAGCTTCCCAAACTCGAGGAGCAACTAGCGACCGCCGAAGAGCGGTTGATGCGGCTTCTAATCCCAAGAGATCCTGATGATGGCAGAGATGCAATTCTGGAAATCAAGGCCGGAGAGGGTGGCGCCGAATCGGCACTATTCGCCGGTGATCTCTTGAGGATGTATCTCCATTACGCGGCTTCCAAGGGTTGGAAGGCAGAGGTCCTAGACAAGACCGAATCTGACCTGGGCGGCATCAAGGATTGCCAGGTTGCCATCAAGTCATCCTCCACAGACCCTTCCCAGGGTGTCTGGGCCC
Source organism: Aquiluna sp. (assembly GCA_040262185.1). Taxonomy (GTDB): domain Bacteria; phylum Actinomycetota; class Actinomycetes; order Actinomycetales; family Microbacteriaceae; genus Aquiluna. The sequence continues at coordinate 934 of JBDQMQ010000075.1, forward strand.
ACCGCAAATACGAAGGTGGTGTCCACAGAGTTCAGCGAGTTCCGGTAACCGAAACCCAGGGCCGCATTCACACCTCGGCTGCTGGAGTGTTGGTGTTCCCAGAGGTGGACGAGCCGGAAGAGGTCGAGATTTCTCAGAACGAGATCCGGGTCGATGTTTTTCGCTCGTCTGGCCCTGGAGGACAGTCGGTCAACACCACTGACTCAGCGGTGAGGATAACTCACCTCGAGACCGGCATCGTGGTCTCAATGCAGAACGAGAAGAGCCAGCTGCAAAACCGTGAGGCTGCAATGCGTGTGCTCAGGGCAAGGCTTTTGGCCTTCAAGCAGGAGGCAATTGACGCAGAGCAGTCGGCCGCAAGAAAGAGCCAGGTCCGCACAGTTGACCGCTCAGAACGCATCCGCACCTATAACTTCCCAGAGAACAGAATTGCCGACCACCGCACCGGCTACAAGGCTTACAACCTTGACCAGGTGATGGACGGTGCTCTCGATCCAATTGTGGAATCGGCTATCAAGATGGACGAAGAGGCAAGGCTCGCGGCCCTTGGCAATACCGAATCTGCTAACTGAGGCAATCGCTGAAATCTCAAGCCGGCTAGAGGCAGCCGGCATCGTTTCTTTTGAGGCTGAGAGCGAAGTGCTTTTGGCCGATTTCTTGGAAGTCTCCCGAGGTGAACTTCGCACGATGGCCCTGACAGGTGAGGCGCGCGACCTTAGAGATCTAGAACCGCTTATTTCGCGGAGAGTAAGCCGAGAGCCGCTACAACACATAACCGGCAAGGCGCCGTTTCGCTCTATCGAGCTCAAAGTCGGCCCCGGAGTATTTATACCTAGATTTGAAACGGAGCTAGTTACCCAGATAGCCATCGACTATCTCAACGCTCTGCCAACACCCGGAAGAGTAGTCGATGTCGGGACAGGCTCAGGGGCTATCGCGATATCGCTCTCTCGAGAGAGCTCGGCAACAGTTGTTGCAATCGAGCAGTCCGAAGAAGCGGCCCGATATGCAACAAAGAACATCGAAGACTTAGCGCCTGAGGTGGAGCTCATAGTTGGTGACTTCGCAATTGAGCTTCCAAGACTTGAGAACTTAGATTGTGTGATCAGCAATCCCCCTTACATTCCCTCAAACGCGGTCCCGATTGATCCAGAGGTTAGGGATTATGACCCAGAGCTCGCCCTGTATTCAGGGGAGGATGGCTTGAATGCCATCAGGGAGCTTGCGGCCTGTGCGCAGATTCCGCTTCGCAAGGGAGGACTCCTCGTGATTGAACACGCGGACGGGCAATCGGATGAAGTTCGTGAATTACTATTGTCAGAAGGTTGGCGCTCAGTGAGTGTTCACCCCGATAACACTGGAAGACTTCGCGCCGTAAGCGCCCTAAGAAAGTAGGAGAGCTTGCAGAAGGTTTATGACTGCTCGGTAGACACTGACCTACTAACAGGATTTCGGCTTGCAAAGGTTTCCTTGGACCGAAACGAGCTCGTAGTCCTTCCTACGGACACTGTCTACGGAATCGCTGCCAATGCTTTCAGCCCAAAGGCAGTTGAAGCGCTGCTCAATGCCAAGGGACGTGATAGGACCATGCCACCGCCAGTCCTAATCCCCAAGGTGGAAACAATGTCAGCCCTCGCCGCGGATCTCCCTCTGGTTGCAAACCAGTTGGCCGCCGCTTTCTGGCCAGGGGCTCTAACTATGGTTCTAAAGGCTCAGCGCTCACTCGAGTGGGATTTGGGTGAGACCCGGGGGACAGTTGCTCTGCGTGTGCCTGACCACAAAATAACCCTGGCCTTGCTAGAGGACGTGGGTCCTCTGGCGGTTTCGAGTGCAAATCTCACCGGAAAAGACGCCGCGGTCAATATTCAGCAGGCAGTAGAGCACTTCGGTGACAAGGTTGCCGTCTACCTAGACGGTGGAGCATCTCCCAAGGGTGAAGCGTCCACAATTCTTGATCTGACCCAGGTTCGCGATGGCGAGCCGATTCGTGTCCTGAGAAAAGGGGCCATTACCCTCGACCGGATTCGCTCCGTGATTGGCAACGTGGAGCTCGAGGTCGACTAGTGCGGGCCTACTTCCTGGTCGCATTGATCACGGCAATCGTGACATTTGTGGCGACCTGGGGAGTGCGATCTTTAGCTAAGCGCTACAACATAACCCCCGCGATTCGCGATCGTGACGTTCATAAGTCTCCGACCCCGCGAATTGGCGGCTTGGGCATGCTTATCGGGCTCTTTGCCGGCTTCTACGCAGCTGGCAGCTTTGGCTGGTTTGAGCCGATATTCACTGATCCTGGTCCGATCTGGGCGCTAATTGGAGCGAGTGGGCTAATTGTCGTAATCGGTTTGCTCGATGACCTAATTGAGCTTGACTGGACTGCCAAGATGGGCGGCCAAATGGCCGCCGCTTGGATTCTCGCCTCCTCAGGAGTTCAGATTGTTTCGCTCCCAATCGGTGGCCTAACGGTTGGAAGCTTTGGGGTGTCGCTGGCAATTACGGTGTTTGTGGTTGTGCTGGTGATGAATGCCGTGAACTTCATAGACGGACTGGACGGCCTAGCTGCAGGGGTGGTTGCTATCGGCACCTTTGCCTTCTTCATCTACACCTACCTACTTGCTCAGCAGACCTCCCCGACCAACTACTTCTCAACGGCCGGTTTGCTATCGGCAATCATTCTTGGCCTCGTGTTCGGTTTTCTTCCTCATAACTGGCGTCCTGCCAAGATCTTTATGGGGGACTCGGGAGCGATGCTGCTGGGGCTTCTGATGGCAGCGAGTGCGATTCAAGTAACCGGGTCAATTGATCCTGCAACGGTTACCCGCAATGACCTTCTTCCCGCTTTGATCCCGCTTGCCCTGCCCGTCTTCATTTTGGTATTGCCTCTGCTCGACCTTTTGCTAGCTGTGGTTCGCAGGCTAAGAAGAGGCAAGTCTCCATTCGCTCCCGACAAGGAACACATCCACCACCAGCTGCAGGACATTGGGCATTCCCACGCAGGCGCAGTGCTGGTGTTCTATCACTGGACCGCACTTGTTTCGACGAGCTTGTTGCTGTTCTTCTGGTTAGAGCTAGGGCAAGTCTTGATAATCTTTGGCTTCTGGCAGATTCTCGCTCTGGTCCACACCTACTGGCCGGTGTTTGCCCGCAGGCTAAAACGGAGGAGGCGTGATGCAGCGAAACAGCGCTGAACTATTTAGTACCGCTCTCAAACTCTCGATTCTCCTGGCATTGCTAATCGCACTGCTGGGATCACTGCTGGGCTTTTTCATTTATGGATTGCCAGGTGTCTACTCGTCGCTAATTGCGGCGGCAGTTTCGGCAAGCTTTGGGGTGCTTACGATTCTCAGCATTCGCTTTGGCAGCAAGCTTCCGCTAAATGGCTTCTATGGGTTGGTTTTGGGTGGCTGGCTGCTAAAGATCTTGCTGTTTGCAGTGCTGCTGGGCAGCCTGCAGGGAGCTGAGTTCATCTCAGGCCCCATGTTCTTTTTTGCGATAGTTGCATCGGTTTTGGGAGGGCTTTCCATCGATTCATATC
>JBDQMQ010000076.1:0-4414 GCA_040262185.1 Aquiluna sp.
CTCCCCCACCCGTGTGGCCTCAAATGGCTCGCTATTCCAAAGCCCTCTGTCCCCAGGAGGTTGAACATCGTGGTGCGCATAGAGCAGAACGTGTGGGGCATCAGCGCTACCCGCCCGTCTAGCCAATACGGCAGGAGCACCCTGGGTCCCATCTGGCTTGGGAGCACTGCGGATCTCTACAAAGTCAAAGAAACCTAGCTGCTCGAATTCACTCTTGACCGCTTCGGCAGATCTTTGAAGCTCCCCTGGGTCAAATGAGGGCCAGGCGATGCCTGGAATCTCCACGAGCCCGGTGAGTTTCTCAATGGCCTCATCAAATGAGGAATCCACGAACTTGGAAGCGTTATCGATGATTGACTTGTCTTTAGAAATCTCAGCAAATGACATGCCAGTAATCTAGTGGCACACTCTGAAAGGTGCAGATGTCTGAAGAAGCCAGTGAGAAAAAGGGCAAGGGTAGGCCAACTCCTGCTCGCAAGCAACAGGAGCAGATGCGTAAAAAGCCCCTGGTAGGCGACCGCAGCAAGGAAGCAAGGCAGGCTGACAAGGAAAAACTCAGGGTTGAGCGCCAAAGGGCCCGCGAGGGAATGATGGCTGGCGATGAGCGCTACCTCACCGCACGTGACAAGGGCCCGCAGCGCAAGTTTGCCAGGGATGTGGTGGACACTCGCTTCACAGCCGGAGAACTAGTACTGCCAATGCTCTTTGCCGTGGTGCTGCTCACTTTTATTGACTCCTTTGTCCTGCAGGTAATTGCCCTGTTTGGAATGTGGGGACTATTCGGAATTGTTGCCATCGACGCCACCTTCGTTGGGAGAGCGGCAAAGAAGAAGGTGGCTAAGAAGTTTGGCGAGGACAGGCTCGAGGGTGGAATCGCTTGGTACGCAGCCATGCGCTCGATTCAGATGCGTGCGCTGAGAATTCCCAAACCTCAGGTCGCAAGATTTCAAAAACTCGACGTTTAGAAAAGGACAGCTGAAATGGAATTTAGGTATCTAGGCAACTCTGGGCTAAAGGTTTCGGAGATCATCTACGGCAACTGGCTTACTCACGCCTCACAGGTGAAAGACGATCAGGCCATCAGTACGGTTCATGCAGCCCTCGATGCCGGCATCACCACCTATGACACAGCCGATGCCTACGCCAACCAAGCCGCTGAGGTTGTTCTGGGAGAAGCACTCAAAGGCCAAAGGCGTGAGGGGATTGAGATCTTCACAAAGGTCTATTGGCCAGTTGCGGACAAGGGTCCAAACGATGTCGGGCTTTCTCGCAAGCACATTTTTGAGTCCCTACACGGCTCTCTCAGACGACTCCAGACCGACTACGTCGAGCTTTACCAAGCTCACCGCTTCGACTATGAGACTCCCTTAGAAGAAACCATGCAGGCCTTTGCTGATTTGGTGCACCAGGGCAAGGTTATGTACATCGGAGTCTCGGAGTGGAATGCCGACCAGATTCGAGAGGGGCACAAGCTCGCCACCGACCTGGGTATCCGCCTGATTTCAAACCAGCCTCAGTATTCGATGCTCTGGAGGGTAATCGAGAAGAAGGTGGTTCCCACCTCTGAAAAACTCGGCCTTGGTCAAATTGTCTGGTCACCGATGGCCCAGGGTGTGCTCAGTGGTAAGTACCTACCTGGTCAGCCTGCGCCGGCCGACTCTCGAGCAGCCAACGAGGAAGTCGGTGGGTTTATTCAGAAGTTCATGACAGACGAAATTCTTACCAAGGTCCAGAAACTCGCTCCTCTTGCCAAAGAGGTCGGGCTTGACATGGCTCAGTTTGCTATCGCCTGGGTGCTTCAGAACCCGAACGTATCAGCCGCAATCGTTGGAGCCTCCAAGCCTGAGCAGATTGCCAGCAACGTCGCTGCCGCTGGTGTAGAGATTCCAAGAGAGATCATGAAGAAGGTTGATGAGATCCTCGGAGACTCGATAGTCACTGACCCAGAGCTAACTCTGAGCCCTGAGACTAGGCCCGCATAAGAGACTTGGCCCAGAAGGGGCCAAAATAGACAAAACCGGTGTAGCCCTGGACTAGATCAGCACCAAGCTCTAAACGCTCATTGACGTCCGCGGCAGTCTCAATTCCACCCACCGAAATAATCGCCATTTCTTTGGGGAGCTTGTTTCTAAGCACCCTGAGAAGTTCTTTTGAACGCTCGGCCAAAACCGGTCCACTCAGACCCCCTGGCTCCTTGGCAATCTGAGATTCGATGCCGTCCCGACTAATTGTGGTGTTTGTTGCGATAACCCCTGCAAGCCCGAGTTCTTCTGAAAGCTGGGCAATTTCAATTGCCTCTTCGTTAGATACATCCGGGGCAATTTTTACAAACACAGGCTTTCCGCCGCTGTGCTCAACCACAGCCTCCAAGATCGGTCTCAACGAGGCGATCTGCTGAAGCTCTCGAAGACCGGGGGTATTCGGGCTTGAAACATTCACTGCTAAATAGTCCGCGTATGGGGCTAACTTCTCTGCGCTGTAGCGATAGTCGGCCGCAGCATCTTTTAGTTCGACAACCTTCGTCTTACCAATGTTGACACCAATTACAGGCAGTTTCGCTCCCGAAGCGCGCAAAGCAGCAAGCCTTGCTGCAACGGTGTCAGCGCCTTCGTTATTGAAACCCATGCGATTGATAAGCGCCCTGTGCTCAGGAATTCGAAAGAGTCTTGGGCGGGGATTACCGGGCTGAGCCTGCGCCGTAACCGTTCCTATCTCTACGTGCCCAAAGCCCAAAGCGTGCAGTTGACGCACCAGCTTTGCGTCCTTGTCGAAGCCTGCAGCCATGCCAATTCGATTTGGAAAGCTGATGCCTGCCACAACAACCCCTTGGCTGGCTGCGGGTCGGATGAGCCGAAGCGCAAACATTACTTTGAGCGTCCAAGCGCCGAGATGATGGGCAAATTCGGGGTCTAGCCTCTTCAGGAAGACGTTGAAAAGAAACCGATACATCAGCTGTTTAGGTCTTCGATGGCAGCCTGGAAGTCGTCAAGAGAGTCCCAAGCCTGATAGACGCTGGCAAATCTCATGTAGGCAACGTGGTCAAGATTTCTTAGCGGGTCCAGGATTGCAAGCCCGATGTCTTGGGCCTCAATGCTTGCTGCACCGGTTGCCCTGAGGGTCTCCTCCACCTGTTGAGCCAAAAGCGCTAGGTCAGCATCTGTAACTGGGCGTCCCTGGCAGGCCTTCCGGACGCCAGAAATGATTTTGTCTCTTGAGAAGGGCTCGGTCACTCCAGAGCGCTTTGTCACCATAAGACTTGCGGTCTCAATGGTTGTGAAGCGCTTTTGACACTGTGGACATTGCCTTCTGCGCCTGATGGCGGAGCCGTCATCAGAGGTTCTGGAGTCTATGACTCGAGAATCTGCATGGCGACAAAAAGGGCAATACATCAGTCCTCAAATCTAATCTGAACTGCCTCGGAGTGGGCTGGTAGGCCTTCAGCCTCAGCAAACACCTGCAGTTTGCTAGCCACCTCCTTGAGTGCTGCCTGGCTGTAGTTGACGACCTGCTGGCTTCTGAGAAAGCTCATCACAGACAACCCAGATGCAAACTTTGCCTGCTCTCCTGTGGGTAAGACGTGATTCGAACCAGCGAGGTAGTCGCCCAGGCTTACTGGGGTGTGACTGCCGAGAAATATTGCTCCGGCATTGGTGATTTTCTTGGAGATCAACTCTGGTTCGGCGGTTTGTATCTCTAGGTGCTCGGTCGCGTACTCGTTTGCAATGTCGATGGCCTGGTCGATGCTCTCCACCAATACCGCGGCAGACTGATTCCCTCCCAATGCACTTGCCACCCGATTACTGTTTGCAGTTTTTGATCCCAGCCGCTCAAGCTCGGCTAGAACTTCGTCGATCAGAGACTGTGAGTTAGTCAAAAGCACGCTTGCGGCATTTTCGTCGTGCTCAGCCTGGGAAATCAGATCGGCGGCAACAAACGCCGGGTTCGCGCTCTCGTCGGCAATTATCAGGATTTCTGTCGGGCCGGCCTCCGAGTCAATTGCAATTTGGCTGCGGAGTTCAACCCTAGCGGCAGCCACATAGATGTTTCCAGGACCGGTAACCATCCGAACCGGCTCCATGCCAATCTCGACAACCCCAAAGGCCAGAGCGGCAATGGCGCTCGCACCACCGATTGAATAAACCTCGTCAATTCCAAGCAGCGAACAGGTCGCCAACACCGCATTTGAGGGAAGGCCGTCGTTATCTTTTTGAGCCGGAGAAGAAACGGCAATTCTTGGAACTCCAGCGACTTGAGCCGGTACGACGTTCATGACTGTGCTGGATGGGTAAACAGCTTTACCACCTGGCACATACAGCCCCACCGAATCCACAGGAACGAATCTCGTCTCCACTGCTCCGCCGGTGCTCACCTCTAGAGAAACGGCCCTAGGAAGAGTTGCCTGGGACACCTTTCG
>JBDQMQ010000077.1:0-4357 GCA_040262185.1 Aquiluna sp.
GCCAAGATCAATGCGGTTTGCTGCAACTGCAAGAGCCTGAGCGGATACGACGCCGTTTTTTAGCTTTGTAAGCTCGCCCTCGGAGAGCTCCGGGTGAGCCGTGAAGATGTGAGAAGCCACCAGGTAACCGAGCACTGAGTCGCCAAGGAACTCTAGGCGCTCATTGTCAGAGCCACCGTTTTCGTAGGCGAAGGAAGAGTGCGTGAGGCCGAGCTTGAGAAGCTCGGGTGAAATCTCAGCCCCGAGCCGCCCCAGCAGCTCGTCAGACATTAGTTAGCTGTCGGCTACTTTGCGACCCTTGTATTCCATGTAGAGCTCGGTGCCGACTGAGTCGGTAACTACCTTGGCCCGGTGAGGAAGGCTGTAGACGGTCTGTCCATTCTCAACGGTCTTGACCAGGGTCACTGGCTCGGCCTTCCACTGCGAACGGCGTGCGTGAGTGTTAGCACGTGACTTGCGCCTCTTTGGTACTGGCATCTGTTGCTCCTCAATTGGCCCGCTCTATGTGGAAAGCGAGAAAAGTCTTTGTGGTTTGAAGGTGCTAAACCTTCTTCCAAACCCACGAAAGCTTACTTGAAAAGTTTCTGCTTTCCAAGAAAAACCTTAGGTTTACTGGTCTTGCTGGTTTGGGGGTAGTGCTGCCACAAGAGGGTGGTCACCTGGAATTGGGCCTGTCTTGGCAGCACCTCCAGGAGAGCCGATCTCGTTGAAGAAATCGACGTTTACCGAGTAGTAGTCGCTCCACTCTCCTGGAAGGTCGTCCTCGTAATAGATGGCCTCTACGGGGCAAACCGGCTCGCAGGCACCGCAGTCAACGCACTCATCTGGGTGGATGTAGAGCATGCGATCGCCCTCGTAGATGCAGTCCACGGGACATTCGTCAATGCAAGCTCTGTCCTTGAGGTCCACACACGGTAGCGCGATTACGTAGGTCAACTGAAAACTCCTTGAAAACGATGCAAGTCTAAATCAGCCGAGCCTGAAATCCATACGCTGGCTCTAAAATCATGATTTTCGAGCTACCAGCCCCTTGGCGAATTCTTCGGCAGAGAAAAAAGCGAAATCGTCAACTTTCTCACCAACACCCACGAGCTTAACCGGAATGTCTAGCTCCCTCTGGATTGTATAAAGAATGCCCCCCTTTGCAGTGCCGTCGAGCTTGGTCATGACAATTCCAGTTACCTCCGCAACCTCTGTGAAGGCCTTGGCTTGACTGAGTGCGTTTTGTCCCGTCGTGGCGTCAATCACGAGCAAAACCTCATTAATCTGGGCCCGCTTTTCTACCGCTCGACGTATTTTTCCGAGCTCGTCCATTAGATCCTTTTTGTTTTGCAATCTTCCAGCAGTGTCGATGATTGCGATGTCTGCCTCGCTCTCAATGGCGTGCTCAACTGTCTGATAGGCAACTGAGGCTGGGTCCTGCCCATCACGCTCTGGCTTGATAATTCCGACACCAGCACGCTCTGCCCATGTTGCGAGTTGCTCAACGGCCGCAGCTCTAAAGGTATCAGCGGCGCCTAAAACCACTTCCCATTCGCCGTCGCTGAGCCACTTTGCTAGCTTTCCGATTGTTGTCGTTTTTCCTGCACCATTAACCCCGATAATCAAGAAAACGTAAGGAAGTTTTCCATCTACAAGGTGAAGTTGAGCGTCGGTTCTCTCCAGCTTTCCGATTAGCAAATCTTTGAGTAGTAGCCTCAACTCAGCATCTGAGGTGGCGCCAGCCTTTTTTGCAGCGTTTCGCAGGTCCTCGGTAATCTGAACCGACGCCTCTACACCAAAGTCCGCCAGTAGCAAGATGTCCTCAAGCTGATCGATATCCAGGCTCGACGAAAACATCGACCTAATTCCGTCACCAAGGGACCTTTTTGGCAGCTCGACCTCAACTACTTCAGCCGGCTTTGCCTCGGGAAGGGGGGACGACTCAGCCTCGGCTACCTCTTCGATCTCGGGTTCGGTTTCGGGGGTCTCTTGAGCTCGGCCGCTTGCTAGATCGGGATCCGACTTAGCGGGACGAGCCGTGGCAGCCGTGGTCTCAGCGGTGCCCACAACTGCTTCGACAGGCGCGGCGGTTGGAGACTGCTGGATTTCGACGATAAGGCTAGCGGCGGCTTGCGTGGGTTCGTCCTTTTTCTGCCGCAGACGTTTCAGGAACTTAAACATCTACACGATCCGCTCTAATTTTTTGCCCGACAACCTGAGTAACGCCGTCTTTACTCATGCTGACACCATAAAGGGTGTCTGCGATCTCCATAGTTCGTTTTTGATGCGTGACAACAATTAGCTGGGAAGTTTCTCGAAGATCCTCGAGAACTGCTAACAGGCGCCCGAGGTTCGTATCATCGAGCGCTGCTTCAACCTCGTCTAGCACATAGAAAGGGCTGGGTCGTGCTTTGAAGATAGCAATTAGGAGAGCCAGTGCCGCCAGAGAGCGCTCGCCACCGGAGAGTAGGCTCATTCTCTCAATTCTCTTACCGGCCGGCCTAACCGACACTTCAACACCCAGCTCCTGCTCTTGCTCCCCCACAAGCGACAGGTACCCCTCACCACCTGGAAAAAGCACTGGAAACACTTGTTCAAAGTTCATCTTCGTGTCTTCAAAGGCAGCAGCAAAGGTGGTTTGCATTTTCTCATTCAAATCAGAAATGATCGAAAGCAGGTCTCGGCGCGCGTTTGTTAGGTCTGAAAGCTGCTCCGACAGGTACTTGTACCTTTCCTCCAGGGCAGCAAACTCTTCAAGGGCCAATGGGTTGAAAGAACCTAATTGGGAGAGCTTCGACTCGGTCCTGCGCAATTGACTCTCAAGAGATTCAATGCTCTGTTCTTCAGCCTCAAAGTCCTGCGCCGCCGCTAGCAACTCATCCGGGGTTACGCCAAGTTCCCCAGTTATCCGCTCAGAGAGCGTGCTTAGCTGCAAGCGAACCTCATACGCTCTCATCTCAGTGTCTTGGACCGCCTGTCCCAGCTCGTCGGACCTCGCCTCCAAGCCCGAAAGGGAGTTTCGTAAATCGGCCAAGCGCGCATTCTTTTGAGAGCGCTTATCTTGAACATCCCGCAGTTCTTGACGTGCTAATGTTGAAAGTTTTTCGATGAGCCCAAGAGCGAGTTCCAAGGCCGAAAGGGCATTCTTGACCCGAGCAAGCCTCTGCTCATTTGAAGCTTCAGCTGCAAGCCGTTCTATTCGTTCCTGCTCAGCGGTAGCAAATTGATTGCGAAGTGACTCTTGCTCACGAATCAGACCGGTGCTGCGTTCCTGAAGCGCGCCGAGTGCAATTCTTGCCTCAACCTCAGACTGCCTGCGATTGTCCAGGGATTGGGTCAGTGCGGCTCTACGTTCTTGGTCAATGGCAAATTCGCTTGGCGATGAAATCTCTAGGCGCTCTTCGAGCGTTGCGATCGCCTGCGACCTGTCTTTTAGTTCCTGGTCCTTTTCATAAATTTGTTGGGAAATTTTTGACTTTGCCTGTTTCGCACCCTCTAGTTGACCCATAAGTCTTCCCAGGGACTCGGCCTTGGCTGCCAGCTCTGCGTCATGGGATTGAAGTCGCAATAGCTTTGCCTTGACATCTCCAGATGCATCATCCAAGGCCAACTTGGCGGCCTTCACATCATCCAATGCAGCTTCAATTGCCCTCTCGGTATCTTCCAACAACGCGGAGGTGCTTGAGCGCTCTGCGGCTAATTCAAGTTTCGTCGGAACTTTGCGACCTCCCCCGCTTAGGACCCTCTCCGAGATAAGGTCACCATCTCTAGTCACTAATACTGCCGACGCCGCTTTGGCTTCTCCTAGGAGCTTGCGTGCATCTGCTGTTGTCTGAACAATCCAGAAATTCTCGAGTTGACTTAGCAGCGCTTTGGGTCCCTCGACAACAGAGGATGCAGAGATGGCACCGGCGGGCGCCGATTGTTTGCCGCGCACAACATCGACTTCCGAAACGAAGAAATCTGCACGTCCAAGTTCTTTGGTCTTGAGATATTCCACAGCTTCCAAGGCCACCAATTGGTTGTTGGCCAAGACAGAGTCAGCCAAAGGCCCCAGTGCTACTGCAATAGCAGCCTCATATCCAGCATCGACCCTAATAACCTCTGCCAAGATTCCATGAATCCCTGTGACTCCAGATTGAGCGGCATCCTTTGCTCCGTCGGGCTGGTCAAGGGTGAGCCCAAGTGCGGAGAACTTTGCCTGAAGCGAATCCTTTTTTCGTTCTAGATCATGAAGCAGCTTCTGGCTTTCCTCAAAATCATTCCGCGACTGTATCTCGTGAGCAGTAGCCTCCTGATAGGCCTTTCTAAGCTCTTGATCAGAAACCGATTGCTCTGGAGTCAGCATGCCAAGCTGAGTCTCAACATCCAAAAT
>JBDQMQ010000078.1:0-4257 GCA_040262185.1 Aquiluna sp.
ATTAGTCCGCGAACTACAAGATGTTCTGCCATGAGATTTCCTAACTCTTTAGTTGGGCGTTAGTTTGCCCAGCATCTAGTGGTTAGGAAAGAGGGTTAGTGCCGCCTGTGGATAACTTGGCTATTTGACTAGGTGGGCAAAGCTCTGGCGCACCTTGCCAACCTTGGGAGCGACAACGGCAACGCAGTAACCCTGGGTTGGGTTGTTTGCAAAGTAGTCCTGGTGGTAGTTCTCGGCAGGATAAAACTTCTCGAGTTCGGCAATCTCGGTGACGACTCTGCCTCCCCACATCTCGTTCGCCTTTGCGACCGCGCTCTCAAAGAGCTCACGCTGCTCAGGAGTCTCATAGAACATGGCGGAGCGGTACTGCGTCCCGATATCGTGTCCCTGTCGGTTTAGCTGGGTGGGGTCATGAACAGTGAAGAAAACATCCAAAATTACCTCACGAGAAATGACCTCTGGGTCGAACTCAATTGACACCACCTCGGCATGGCCAGTGGTGCCATTACAGACACTCTCGTAGTTGGGGTTTGGATCGTGGCCACCGGCGTAGCCGCAGGTGACGTCGCTGATGCCTTTGAGCTGGATGTAGGCAGAGTCGAGGCACCAGAAACAACCGCCGGCGAGAGTGAATTTTTCCATTGCAGTCATAAACTTTCCCCAGTGGTAATTCATTCCACTTATGAAAGGTACGGCGCAGCCTAATTGACCCAAAAAAACCCGACGCTAGGCGTCGTCTTTGCACTTGTTGCGGCAATTCTCTTTGGCATCAACGCCTCCACTACCAAAGTCATAATCACAAGTGGAATCACGCCTGAGCAGGTCGTCTTTTTTCGTTCGCTAAGTGCGGGACTCATCGCCCTGACCTGGGTGCTGTTCACTAACCCAAAGAGCATGAAGGTCCCCGCCAGGCTCATTCCGAGGCTGCTTCTATTGGGAGTAGTAGGTGTTGGCATGCTGCAGTGGACCTACAGTCAGGCCGTCTATTACCTTCCCATCGGAATCGCGCTCCTGATTGAATACACCGCAGTGCTTTGGGTGCCGATCATCGCGCTGTTGATTTTCAAAGAAAAAGTCGGGAAGCAGATTTGGCTCGGTGCCGCTCTAGTTCTCCTAGGCCTTTCTGTGGTCGCAAATATTTGGGACTCAGAGCTGAGTGCGATTGGAGTGCTATTTGGCTTTGCAGCAGCAGCCTCGCTCACCACACACTTTTTGACTGGCGAGCGGGTTCAGCGTTACCTACCGACAAACGTGACCATGGCCTACGGCATGTCCATAGCCACCCTTTTCTTTCTGCCCTTTTCAAACCTGGGTTCGCTCAGTCCTGAGATTTTGGGTGCGAGCGTTGATTTAGGCGGCAATCTTGCGGGCACGGTGGTACCGCTCTGGGTTGGGCTTATCTTCATGGGAGTGTTTGGATCTTTTGCGCCCATGGCACTTATTTACCTGGCCCTCAGAAACCTCTCAGCAACCCTCGTGGGAGTGGTTGCGACCGCAGAAACAGTGCTTGCAGCCCTGTTTGCACTCTGGTGGCTTGGGGAGACGATTTCTGGGACTCAGTCTCTTGGGGGTATCGTGGTCATCGCAGGAATCCTTCTTGCCCAGACCGCACGTAAACAAAAAGCAGTGAAAGTAGTTGATTAGACATGTCCACAATGGAGCTCACGCTCGAAAATTTCGAAACCACAGTCGCCCAGGACGGAATCACATTCGTTGATTTCTGGGCTGAGTGGTGTGGCCCATGCAAGATGTTTGGCCCGATATTCGAAAAAGCGGCCGAAGACAACCCCGAGATCCGCTTCGGTAAGGTCGACACCGAGGCCCAGCAGCAGCTCAGCGGAATGGCAGGCATCAGCTCCATTCCAACCCTGATGATCTTTCGCGATGGCATCCTGCTTTTCAATCAGGCAGGGGCTCTACCTGGACCTGCTCTAACGGAACTAATTGGCAAGGTGAAAGAGTTGGACATGGACGAGGTCCGTGCCGAAATCGCCAAGCAGGCAGAGGCAACACCAGAGAACTAGTCACCACGTGTAAAGGGAGGCGCCATATGCGCAATAACTCCCTTGCCATGCTCGCAACGATTGTGGGTATTGCAATTCTCGCTTGGTGGATCGGCTTTTTCGACCCCACGACCTGCACCCCCGATGTTCAGCAGGCAGGCTGGACCTCTTGCGAAGAGATAGCGCGAGATAGAAACATTGCCCTGGGCGTTCTTATCGGGCTAGTGGTCTTGGTGGTGAGCTTTCTGGCGATTCGCTCTCGCAAAAAGTAACTACAAAATAGCCGCTGTATCCACGTAGGGAAGCTCTTCAAAGGCATGGGCGACTGCGGGGTGGGTTACCTTGCCCTCATGGGTGTTAAGACCCAGAGCTAATGCCGCATCATCCTTCAGCGCCTGCTGCCACCCCTTGTTGGCAAGAGCGATTACGAAAGGCAGGGTGGCATTAGTTAGCGCCCTCGTAGAGGTGTTTGGCACAGCACCGGGCATATTTGCCACGCAGTAGTAAACGCTCTGGTGAACTGAGAAGGTGGGTTCGTCGTGGGTGGTAGGACGGGAGTGCTCGAAGCAGCCGCCCTGGTCAATAGCAATGTCAACCAGCACAGACCCCGGTTTCATACTCTTCACCATCTCGTCGGTCACAAGCTTTGGAGCCTTCTCCCCGGGGATTAAAACCGAACCTATAACTAGGTCAGCATCGGCCAGCTGCTCGGCAATCTCGTAGGAGGTTGAAACCCGAGTCTGAACCTCACCATTGAAGCGCTCCTCGATCTCTCGCAGCCTAGGCAGGGATAGGTCAATTACAACCACGTCGGCACCCATGCCGTTTGCGACATAGGCGGCCTCGGTTCCGGCTACTCCGCCGCCAATCACGACAACCTTGGCGCGTGGAGTTCCTGGTACCCCACCCATCAAAACCCCCAGACCACCCTGGGTCTTCATAAGTTGGAATGCACCGATTTGAGCGGAAAGCCTTCCGGCAACCTCGCTCATCGGCTGCAGCAGAGGTAGCGAACGGCCAACCTGCACGGTCTCGTAGGCGATGGCAGTGGTTCCTGAGGCGAGGAGAGCGTCAGTGCATGGCCTGGAGGCTGCAAGGTGAAGGTAGGTGAAGAGCACCTGCCCTTTCCGCATCAACTTGTACTCCGGCTCAATCGGCTCCTTGACCTTAACGATCATTTCTGCTTGAGCCCAGACCTTCGCCGCATCCGCGACAATCTCAGCGCCGGCCTTCTGATAGTCATCGTCGCTAAAGCCGGACCCGACACCGGCGCTTTTCTCAATGAGAACCTTGTGACCGCGATGGGTCAGCTCGTGCACTCCGGCTGGCGTCATTGCCACCCGGTTCTCGTTGTTCTTGATTTCCTTTGGGACACCTACAAGCATTTAGAGCTCCTTGAAATTTGTCCTATTTTTGCAAGATGTTCGTGAGAATTGCATTTGTCTTGAATTTTCTGCAGATTCACATTAGTTTTTCATAGATAAGTCGGATTTAGGAGGAGATCACAATGCCCGAACCGAAGAAAATTCAGGCCCAGGTGTCACTCGATGAAACCGATCGCGAAATCCTCAGGCTGCTCTCGACCAACGGCAGGCTTTCAAACTCGGATCTAGCAGGCCAAGTAGGCCTTGCTCCCTCCACCTGTTTGGTTCGAGTGCGGAGGCTGGTCGATGAAGGAGTCATAAAGTCCTTCAGTGCGGAAGTGTCGCCCGAGGCTATTGGCCTGGAACTCCAGGCGCTGATTTCCGTGACGCTAAGGGCGGGAGCCAGGGCCAATCTCGCCAGCTTTATGCAGCAGATGCGGGAGCACCCGCAGGTGGTTCAGGTGTTTTTCTTAGGTGGCCAAGAGGACTTCATCGTCCATGTGGCAGTCGAAAACTCAGAGGCAGTTAGAGAGTTCGTGCTGGAGCAGCTCAGTAACAATGCTTCGGTGGCAAACACCAGAACCAACATCGTCTTCGACCATCATCACAAGGGGCCAATTAGCTAGAGTTAGCGAGGGTCGAAGGAGACACTAATTGACTACCGCTATGCACTCTCCCGGTGAAGACAACGGGCTCAGGGATGCCGTTTTTGAATACGCCACTCAGCGCCTTGATTACAACCCTCCTCCCCTCGATGGACCCCAGACCTTCGAAAAGCTCTCCGAGCAAGCAGGTCTGACGATTACCGAGGAGGGCATGGGGGGCTTCAAGGCTCTCGAGGTCTTCGCCAATGTCCTAGCACCGGCCACCATCTCCACAGACCACCCCGG
>JBDQMQ010000079.1:0-4210 GCA_040262185.1 Aquiluna sp.
ATATTCCCCAAGGTCTTCAAGGGCGAACACGTAAGCTACGCCGAGGTCGAGATTTTCAAGGCTTCTAAGGTGAGAATCGAAAATGACGGGTTCCCAATGACCTGCGATGGCGAGATTATTGGCCCAGCACCGTTCTCGGTTGAGATAAAGCCGAAAGGTTTGGCCCTACTAAGCCGTTAGATTGCCCAACGAGCTGGTTTATGGCATGATTTCTAGGTTGCAACTAGGGCCCCATCGTTTAGCGGCCTAGGACGCTGCCCTCTCACGGCAGTAGCGCGGGTTCAAATCCCGCTGGGGTCACAAATCTCACTCTTGATGACAAAATCTCGGGAGTGAGATTTCTTTATGCGCGCCACCTTCTCGAATACGCGGTGGCCAGGACAATCAAAATCACAGGTAGCAAAGCTGCGGCATTTAGGCCGCCGAAGCTGTAAAGCGTAAGAATTGTCCCGGAAACGGCTCCTCCAAAGGCGCCACTGAGGCTCATCAGCGAGTCACTAAACCCCTGAACCACGGGCTTTTGGTCAACCTCCAACACTTCACTCAAGAGTGCGCTGGCAGCAACCGTGGCAGCTGACCATCCCAGGCCCAACAGGAACAGCCCCACCACAACAAGGCTGAAGTTTGATTGACCAAATCCGGAGATCGCAAGGGAAAAAAGCAAGACCAGCTGCCCGAGAAGAATCGTGGGCTTCGCGCCAATTCGATCGCTGAGCATTCCAAAGATCGGGGAGAAGGCATACATACCTGCAACGTGAAGCGAAATCGTGAATCCAACATCGGCCAGGGAGTGACCCTCCTGGGACAGGTGAGCTGGGGTCATGCTCATCACAGAGACCATCACCATGTGACTGAGCGCAATTGTAAGGACCGTGAAAGCGGCAAGTGGGTTGCGGCGAATAATGCCGATCGCCTCACTGCTCTTGCGCTGGGGTAAGCCAGGCTCGACGCCCGCCACCTCTTGGGCAAGCAGAAGAGGATCTGGACGAAGCCCAAACCAGAAAACGATGGTGGAGGCGGTCTGGGCGAAAATCGTCAGGAGAAATGGTCCTGCAAGGTGAGGAAGTCCGAGAGCCAAGCCCATTGACTCGCCAGGTGCAATCAGGTTGGGGCCAACCACAGCACCCAGTGTTGTGGCCCAAACCACAATGGATAGGTCTTTACCCTTAGGCCTGTTGGTGGGAATATCGGCGGCCGCAAAGCGGGCTTGGAGACCAACCGCAGAGGCCGAACCCAGCAAGAAAAGAGCCACCAACTCAACTGGGAATGACCTCAGTCCGGCGGCCAGCATCATTCCAGCAGCGCCGAGGATTGCCAAGAATGCTCCAAGGGCTAAAGCGGGGCGTCGTCCCCGACGGGCCGCGAGTCTGGCAAGCGGTATCGACAGAAAAGCAGCGCCTAAGGTGCTCAGTGTCGCCGCCGCTCCGCTCCAGGCGGCAGTGCCGCTGAGCTCGGTTGCCATAATTGCACCCACCGAGAGTGTGGCACCGAAACCAAAGCCTCCTAGGGCCTGACCGAGAGCCAACACCCTGACTGCCCTGGCCTGAATTAGGTTCAGGTCCTGGCTTTGTTTTTGCGGCACCCCACCAATCTACTCCTTGGACTAAACTTGGCACTCGGCGCAATCGCGAGGTGATAATGTCGCAAAAACCCCTAACCCTGGCTGAAAAGCTTTGGCGTGACCACTTGGTTGTCAAGGGTGAAAATGGTGCGCCTGACCTTTTGTATATCGACCTACACCTGATCCACGAGGTCACATCTCCTCAGGCCTTTGATGGCCTGAGGCTCGCCGGTCGTGACATCAGGCGCAAGGACCTGACAATTGCTACCGAAGATCACAACACACCGACCGCTGACATCCACCTTCCAATCGCGGAACCAACCTCAAGGGCCCAGGTTCAGGCGCTGAGGGACAACACCGCGGAGTACGGGGTGAGGATTCACTCTCTGGGAGATAAGAATCAAGGCATCGTGCACGTTGTTGGGCCGCAGCTAGGGCTCACGATGCCAGGGCTCACAATCGTGTGTGGAGACTCTCACACCTCTACACACGGTGCCTTCGGGTCACTCGCAATGGGTATCGGAACCAGTGAGGTTGAGCACGTGCTTGCAACCCAGACGCTGCCCCTGAAGCCCTTCAAAACAATGGCAATCAACGTCGAGGGCACGCTCCGCCCAGGAGTATCTGCAAAGGACATCATCCTGGCGGTCATTGCCAAGATCACCACCGGTGGTGGACAAGGCTATGTTCTCGAGTATCGCGGTAGCGCCATTCGCTCGCTCTCCATGGAGGGCAGGATGACAATCTGCAACATGTCAATTGAGGCTGGAGCCCGAGCCGGCATGGTTGCCCCTGACGAGGTCACTTTTGAATACCTAAAGGGCCGTCCACACGCCCCAGTCGGTGCTGACTGGGATGCTGCCATGGAGTACTGGAAGACTCTAAAGACTGACGATGAAGCTGTCTTTGATGCCGAGGTCTTTATTGATGCTGACACGTTAGATCCCTTTGTAACCTGGGGTACTAACCCTGGCCAGGGCGTCTCACTGCTTGACAGCGTTCCAGACCCAGCCTCCTATGACGATCCCTCTTTGCGCGCTGCAGCGGAACGTGCTCTTGAATACATGGACCTTCAACCTGGAACAAAGATGAAGGACATTGCTGTAAACACTGTGTTCCTAGGTTCCTGCACCAACGCCCGCATAGAAGACCTCAGGGCTGCAGCCGAGATTATCAAGGGCAAGAAGAAGGCGGATGGCATTCGCATGATGGTGGTCCCCGGTTCTCAGAAGGTTCGCTTGCAGGCCGAAGAAGAGGGTCTGGACAAGGTATTCAAGGACTTTGGGGCGGAGTGGCGCTTTGCGGGGTGTTCGATGTGTCTTGGCATGAACCCCGATCAGCTTGGGCCTGGAGAGCGAGCCGCCTCCACCTCCAACCGTAACTTCGAAGGCCGACAGGGTAAGGGCGCGAGGACGCATCTGGTATCGCCAGTGGTCGCCGCCGCAACCGCGGTCCGCGGGACTCTGTCCAGCCCATCGGACCTGGAGGACTAATGGAGAGAATCTCAGTTTTTGCAGGTGTCGCGGCTCCACTAAAGCGGAGCAACGTCGATACCGATCAGATCATTCCTGCCGTCTACCTAAAGCGCATAACCAAGACCGGCTTTGAGGACGGACTTTTTGCCAATTGGCGCCAGGATCCAGAGTTTGTGCTGAACAATGCTCCATTTGATAAGGCTGAGGTCTTGATAGCGGGCAGCGACTTTGGCACCGGCTCGTCACGAGAGCATGCCGTCTGGGCGCTCAGAGACTTTGGCTTCAAGGCTGTATTTAGCTCCAAGTTCGCCGACATCTTCTATGGAAATGCGGGCAAGCAGGGACTGGTTGCCGGAGTTATCACCGAGGAGGCTACCAGCCAGATTTGGGAGGCAATCGACGCCAATCCTGGCCTAGAGGTGAAGGTGGATCTGCCCGCTCAAGAGCTCAGCTACGGCGATACGGTAGTGCCTTTTGAGATAGACGAATACACTAAGTGGCGTCTCATGGAGGGGCTAGATGACATTGGCATCACGCTCCAGAACGAGCAGGCCATCGCCGACTATGAGGCCAGACGAGAGTCTTGGAAGCCCAAGACCCTCCCTGCCAAAGGAGTCTGATTGTCTCAGATCACCATAAATGGTGGAAAGCCGCTAACCGGTCGGGTTGATCTCAAGGGTTCTAAGAATCTGGTCACCAAGGCCATGGTTGCCGCCCTCCTTGGAGATACCCCGTCAACCCTTCTTGATGTCCCGTTTATCTCTGATGTTGAGGTTGTTTCTAGGCTTCTGAACCTGCACGGAGTGACCATCAATCACGATGAGCGCACCGGAGACATGATTCTGGACCCCTCTCGGGTAGAGCAGGCTCGGATGACCGACATCGATGCCTACGCGGGCTCATCCCGCATCCCCATTCTCTTCTGCGGTCCGCTGCTGCATCGTCTGGGTGAGGCCTTCATCCCAGGTCTTGGTGGCTGTGAGATTGGCTCAAGGCCCGTTGACTTCCACTTCGATGTGCTTAGAAGCTTTGGGGCGGTCATTGAGAAGCATCCCGGAGGCACGCGGCTAAGTGCCCCAGAGGGCCTCAAGGGCACCAAAATCGAGCTGCCCTATCCCTCTGTCGGTGCCACTGAGCAGGTGCTGCTAACTGCCACCATCGCCGAGGGTAAGAC
>JBDQMQ010000080.1:0-4167 GCA_040262185.1 Aquiluna sp.
TCACAACGCGGGCAACAAGAAGGTTCACGCCTACTCACTTGGAATGAAGCAGCGTCTAGGACTTGCCAATGCCCTCCTGAAGCCTAGAGACATTTTGGTGCTCGACGAGCCGACAAACGGTCTAGATCCCCAGGGAACCCGAGAGGTTAGAAACCTCATTCGCTCACTCTCAGCCGAGGGCATAACGATCTTCCTCTCCTCCCACCTGCTCAGCGAGATAGAGATGCTGTGTAGCCACGTGGCTGTGATGAGCGCAGGCAAAATCATTGCTCAGGGGCTTATCGAGGACCTCAGGAATGAGGAGCCAACCCGCCTCATTCTTAGAACCGATGACATTGACGCAGCTGTAGAGACGTTGAAGGCAAATGGAATCGGTAAAGCCAAGATTCTCGGGGACCAGATCACTTGCGAGGTAGACCCCGCACTCGATGTCGCAAGCCTGAACGCAAAGCTAGTAAGAAAAAAGGTCTCGGTAAATGAGATTAGGCTTCAGCGCTCTAGCCTCGAAGAGAAGTATGTGAAGCTCACGGGAGAGGGGTTTGAAGTTGTTCGCTAAGACCCTAGGCATCAGGCTCTTCCTATCAGAGCTCAAGGTCATGTTCACGCGACGCCGCACCTGGGCGATGCTGGCTGCTATCGCACTAATTCCAATTTTGTTGGCAGTCGCAGTTGCGCTCTCATCGGAGCGTCTAGCACCGGGTGAAGGCCCGCCATTCCTGGCTCAGGTCACACAAAACGGTCTGTTTACTGGCTTCACGGCCATGCTGCTGGCACTGCCGCTGTTCTTGCCGCTCACGGTGTCAGTGGTAGCTGGTGACACAATCGCTGGCGAGGCTGGGCTGGGAACCCTTCGCTACCTGTTGATCTCTCCGGTCGGACGGGTTCGGCTACTTGTCATGAAGTACCTGGCATCGCTGGTGTTTATTCTCGCCGGCACCTTCACACTGATGATTGCCGGAGCGGCAATTGGAGCAATCCTGTTCCCGGTTGGCCCCGTGACTTTGTTGTCAGGTTTCACCATAAGCATTTTTGAGGCCTTCGGGCGGATGGCACTTGTTGCTCTCTACACAACTGTTTCGCTCTCCGGAATGGCAGCCGTTGGCCTGTTTATCTCGACGCTAACCACTGTTCCGGTTGGAGCGATGACCGCAACCTTGGTTACCAGCGGTGTTAGCAACATCCTTGGGAACATCCCTCAGCTTGAGTGGATGCACTCCTGGCTCTTCACCTATTACTGGCTTGACTTTGCAGATCTTCTGAGGGCTCCAATTGAGTGGGGTTCAATGCTCAACAACATTGTTCTGCAGCTTGGGTGGATTGCAGTCTTTGGCGCTCTTGCCTATGGCCGCTTCACCACCAAGGACATCCTGAGCTAGCGCTGTTAGACTTTGTGGCCGTAGGGGCCTCTAGCTCAGTTGGTAGAGCAACGGACTTTTAATCCGTGGGTCGTGGGTTCGAGCCCCACGGGGCCTACTTTCACCGAATCAGTCTCGGACCCTTAATTCTTTATGAACACGCCTCCGTCAATGGTGAGGCGGGTTAGTGTATGAGATAGTTTCCTGCCGACGTGGGAATAGCTGGGTTGGGGGCCATCGTGGCAACACTGAGTGAAACCGAAACGAGCTTTGCTCCGCTGCTTTATTTTCCGAGTCGGCTATCTGGGTTGGTTGACTTCTTTGGAGAGCTTTACTCAGAAAACCCAGGGCGTGCGCAGATCATGCCCAATGGCAATGTGGAGATAGCTTTCTTCCTCGGCGACAACGATGTTTCTGAGTTCTATCTAGATAAGGATGAGGAATATGATCGGGGCTCCCGAAACACGTTCTCTCTGCTCTTTTCAGTAGCAAATAGGCCGCAAATTGTCTCGGGAAAATGCCTCCATGTCCTACTTGCTGTCATGAGCCCTGCGGTTGCAATGTTGATGTTTGGTGTTCCTGCATCCGAACTGTCGAACCGCACAGTAAATCCTGCAATGTTTGGAGTGAACCTAAACCCCCTGGAAGATGCCCTCAAGAGCTTGCCGACCTTCGAGCAGCGTGCTGAATTTCTTGAGAACTGGATGGTGAATCGGCTGGAGCAGGGAGGGTCGATGCCCGAATTCATCTCACTCTCCAGGGCCATGGTTGACATCTTTCACGACTCTCGTCGGGTGCCCAACACTTACCAAGTTCTCGACCTCACGGGTTATTCAAAGGCCCACGCCAACCG
Organism: Aquiluna sp.; assembly: GCA_040262185.1. Taxonomy (GTDB): domain Bacteria; phylum Actinomycetota; class Actinomycetes; order Actinomycetales; family Microbacteriaceae; genus Aquiluna. The sequence goes on from JBDQMQ010000080.1 coordinate 2,209, forward strand.
CCTAGCCAAACAATGGCTTGGTATGCCCTTTGAGCGATACACGGCTTTGCGTAGATACCGAAGGGCCCTTGCCCTTCTAAACACAAATCTTCCCTTGGTTGATGTTGCCTCGGCTGCCGGTTATTTTGACCAGGCTCATTTCACGCACCGTTTCACCGAATACTCAGGTCTCTCTCCGTCTGAGTACCGAGCAACTCCGCGCGCGGGAGCAGACACTCTCTTTGTGGCATAAGCATTAGCGCTCGGTACTACCTGGACTAAACATGAGCGTTTGATACAAGACCACTCACTTTTTTTTCGATTGGATTATCCAAAGCGCCATTGGAGTGCGCCCAAAGGAGAAGTAAATTGAGAAAATTCTTTAACCCTGTCGGCTGGCTATTACTGAGCACATTGTTTTGGGGAATGGGTGCAAGCTTCGCACTTTTCTGGCCCCTCGAGTCGCTTGAAGCTGGTGGCCTGTCCACCACTGCGGCAGACGTTGCCAATTTCCAACACCTGTTCCTAGTTTTCTCTGGTGGATACCTCTTTGCCGCTGCGGGAATTGGATACGTGGCCCGGGGTGCCACTCGGGCAAGGCTAACTGCCGGACTTGGAGCGAGCATCATTTTTTGGGTAGCCCTTGGTCTGCTCGTCATTGTTGGTCCAGTCGTTGGATACCAGAACTTCGCCCCAGACTTTGGAATTATTCCGATGCTTAGCGGCCTAGGCATGATCATCTCCGGTCTCTTGCACTGGAATGATGAAGAAAACGCTAATCGACTTGGATAGTCAGCTCCAAAAGGCAACTCACTCGTGGGTTGAGTCCGATAGAACTGCTCAAACGCACTTTCTTGGGCTAGTTGTTATAGCCATTTCGGTTTGGACTATCGGCGTTCCACTTGCTGCGAGCTCAATTCAGGCGGGAAGCAACCACGCAATCGGGTTATTCGTCTCAAGCTGCGCAGTAGCGGTTGTTTTGTGGATTGCCTCATTTACAACAATCGGCAGGTTCAAGGCAATTGCCGAAAGCCTCCCGGCTGAGCTTGCCGACACAGCCTCTGGCAGGGCCTTCAAAACCAACCCATGGTTCGCCTTCGCGGCAACTATAACCGCGGTGCACATCGGGGTTCTAGTCGGCCACGGAATCGTGCTGTTGGGCTAAGAAAAGGGAAAGAAAACAAGAAATGAAATTCAATAGTGCAGAACTCGTAGCCTGGTTCAATCACCGGGTATACCCAATGGTCGCATTCGTCATAACTCACTTTGTCGTGGGCGGCATCCTCGTGGCAGCCTTTGGGTTGGCAGGTCCAGATTCTGGTCTTCCGTTGTTCATCATCTCCATCGCAATGGCGCTGCTAACCGTGTTATTCATCGTTTCAACCGTTGCTGACATGAAGCTGCTCTCCATGGATGCGTCCGATGAATTCAAGTCGACACAGCTGGGAGCCTCCATGAAAGGGTTCGAGGTGTTTGCCGTCTTGTTCTCGGTGCTGGTGTTGGCAGTACCGGTAGCTCACGGCCTTTTATTCCTTTAGGGGGTCATGACATAAGCCTGGGGGCACCGATGTGCCCCAGGCTTTGTCATGTCTTCTAAGCGCGACTAAGTGCCCTCGCCCACAACCTGCAAATTGCTTGCGCCATCAACACGCCAGGTGCCCTCAACGTTGACCATCAGGTACCTCAGGCCATAGACGGCGTTGCCGGACTCTATGAAACGAACGTCAATGATTGCAATGACTTCTGAGCTGTCCACCATGCAGTCTCGGTAGGCAAGCTCTGAGGACTGAATCAGAGGGCCATAGCTACCGGAGATAATCTCTATAAACCCCTCTAGGGTGACGCTTTCCTGAAAACTGGGAGAGGAAATTGCATACGCCCTATCAAACTCACCTTCGCCAAAGGCCGCGGTTTGGGTGTCTATTGAATCTTCAATGCTGAGCTGAGTTGCTTCCTGGCACTCCTGCGGGCCGGCGGGTT
>JBDQMQ010000081.1:0-4152 GCA_040262185.1 Aquiluna sp.
CATTGAACAGAGTCCGGCAGCGATTGAGCTAATGGACGCGACCAGCCTTGCAGCCCTCAAGGCCGAGGGCATGCTGCCAGACCCCTTGGCCGATATGGTTACTCAGACCGCGGCTGCGGTCTTGGTTGAATTCGAGGCTGGTAGCGAAGAGGAGCTTTCGTCAAAGTCGGTCAGATTTGAAAAGGCATTTGCAAAGCCAATCGTTTTTGCTCAGGCCACGGGCCAACTCCGAAACGAACTTTGGGCAATGCGTAAGGGTCTTTACGCGGTTGTCGCCAAGGCTAGGCCGGCAGGCACCACTGCGCTATTAGAGGACGTTGCGGTTCCTCCGGAGAAACTAACCGAGGCCTGCAGGTTGCTAAGTGAGGCTTGCGAAGGCTTTGGCTATGGCAAGCCAGTCATCTTTGGCCACGTCCGAGACGGCAACATTCACTTCATGATCTCCGATGACTTTTCCGACCAGAAAAGCATTGAGACCTTTCAAGGGTTCACCGATCGGATGGTTGAAATAGTTCTGGGCCTCGAGGGAAACCTAAAGGCAGAACACGGCACCGGTCGAGCCATGGCACCTTTTGTTGAGAGGCAGTTTGGAGCTGAACTCTACGAGATTCTCTTGGAGATAAAGCGGGGGTTTGACCCAAACAACATCCTCAATCCTGGCGTTATCTTCCCCTCAAGCACCACTGACTATCTTGAGAATCTGAAGTCAGTAAGCCAGGTCTCTGAAATTGTGGACTCCTGTGTTGAGTGCGGCTACTGCGAATCTTCTTGCCCCTCTGCAGGCCTAACCCTGACCCCGAGAGAGCGAATAGTTGCTCATCGTGAGCAAGAGATGCTCGGCTCAAGAGAGCGAAAGCAGCTGGAGAAGCAGCTGAAGTATCAAGTCGAGCAGACGTGTGCAGTTGATGGGATGTGCGCGGTGAACTGTCCGGTGGGTATAAACACCGGCAGCTTCGTAAAGGAACTTAGAACCGAATCCCACGGCAGCGCGGCCGCTCGCCTAGCCAGGGTGGCGGAGTCTAATTGGGGGGCGGTCACAACGGTAGCGAGGGCTGGCCTTCGAGCGGCCCAGCTGCTGCCTAGGACCGCAAACCTAGTATCCAGGGCCATTGCCGGACTGCTACCCAAAGGCCTCTTCCCGACCTGGACTAAAAACGTCAGCTCCAATGGTTTTAGCCGCGCTTCGCTGCGAAGCCGCGAATCCAAAGTTGCGTTCCTACCCTCCTGCATGAACGAGATTTTCGGAGAGCCGGAGCTGCACAGATTCCTAGAGCTAACCGCTCAGCTCGGACACCCACTGGAGATTCCTCAGTCTTCCAGAGGCTTTTGCTGTGGCACCCCATTCAGCTCCAAGGGCTTGACCTCTGCCACAAACTCAAGAAAAGGCCGCAACAGCTCGATCCTCTCTCAGCTGCAACACCAGACCATAGTCATCGACGGCTCCTCCTGCCATCAGACCCTGCTCGAGCAGGACTCAACTCGCGTCATCGAATTGAGCCAGTTTGTTGCCCAGCACCTGATTAGCACTCCTGTAAAGACGAGAGTTCCACGCGTGGTGCTGCACCCAACCTGCAGCGGAGAGAAAACCGGTTCCAACAGGGCCATGGCCGCCATAGCCGAGGCAATCTCAGATGAAGTGATTGTGCCCGCAGATTGGCGCTGCTGCGGATTTGCAGGGGACAGAGGCATGCTCGTCCCCGAGCTCACCGCAAATGCAACAAGTCTTGAGGCTCGGGAGGTCGCAACTCTGGATGCAGACTTTGTCTCCAACAACCAGCCCTGTCAGATTGGCATGAGTGGTGCCACAGACAGAAACTACCGCTCAATACTTAGCGTTTGGCTCGAGGCGGTGTCATGAGAGTAATTAATGCCAAGGATGCCGATGAGGCCGTCAAGCTAGCAGCCGAAACGTTCATTGAAGCAGCCGATGCTCGGCCTGATGCACCAATTGGTCTTGCTACCGGCGGAACCATGGACGGCATCTACCTGAAACTGAAAGAGCTGGGGTTTCGGCCTAAAACCAAACATGCTTTTGCGCTTGACGAATACGAGGGCCTGGAGCCCGGTAGTCAGAATTCTTACGCAGCCGAACTGAGAGACAAGTTTGTCGAGAGGCTGGGATGGACTGGAACACTCCATGTTCCTGGCTCAGGGCATTACTCAGGCGAAACGGGTTTGGAACTGTTTGAGCAGAGACTCACAGAACTTGGTCCGATCAGCGCTCAGCTGTTAGGCCTTGGAAGTAATGGCCACATTGCCTTCAACGAACCTGGCTCTGATTTTGACACTACGACAAGGCTCGTTGAGCTTCACCCAGCGACTAGAAGCGACAACGCAAGGTTTTTTCCGAGCCTGGAAGATGTGCCAACCCATGCCTATACGCAGGGCCTAGCAACCATAAGCAGATCCTCCTGCTTACTGCTGGTAGTGCTGGGCGAGAGGAAGCTTCCAGCACTTAGCCAGGCCCTAACTGCTCCTTCGCCGCAGACCCCTCTAGCGGCGCTTTTGGATCACGAAAACCTGACTCTGATAACTGACCAGGTCCTCTAGCACCAAAGCCCGGCGGGCAGACTAATCTCACCGTGCTCGACTCTCATTCCAGGTGACCGGTCCTCGCTTAGCGATAGGAAGCCATCAAGATCCCAGTAGTCAGCAAGTTGAGCGGCTGCAAAGGCTGGGGCTATTGCGAGTGAGCTGCTAACCATGCAGCCGACCATGACTTTGAGACCGAATTCCCTTGCCAGCTCCATGTCCTGCATTGCTTTCGTGAGACCCCCGGACTTGTCGAGCTTTACATTCACACAACCAAAGGCAGGCGAGAGGTTTTGGATAGAGCAATCGGGGTAGAAGCTCTCATCCGCACATAAGAGAATCGGCACTTCAATACTTGCAAGCTGCTCGTCCAGCTTTGCAGGCAGCGGCTGCTCGAGAAGCTCCACACCACATTCCAATAAAACGGGAATCATAATTTTTAGCTGCTCTGGATCCCAGCCCTCATTCACATCGACAATCAAGGTCGCATTGGGAGCAGCTTCCCTGATACCCAAAATCACCGCGCGGTCGTCATCGCCACCCAGCTTTACTTTCAGCAAAGGCGAAGAACTGTGGTCAATTGCATCCTGGATCATCGCAGCTGTGCTGGAGAGCGAGATGGTGTATCCGAGACTCAGTGGTCTGTGTGTCCCAATTTCCGCTGCTGACCAAATACTCAGGCCACTCTTTTTGCACTCCAAGTCCCAGAGCGCTAGATCAAGGGCATTCCTTGCGCTGCCAGCCGGTAAAAGATCAACAAGGTCTGCACGGGAAAAGCTATTGGGCAACCTCTCAAGCTGAGACAGTGCGAGCTCGATACTGTCGCCATACCTCCTATAGGGAACTCCCTCACCTTGACCGATGTGACTTCCGTCTTGGACCACTACCTCCAACACCTCTGCCGCAGTCTTTTGACCGCGAGAAATGCCAAATGGCCTACTCAGACCAAACTCAACGCCTTTGGCGAGAACCAGCAAACCCATGGCTCTAAAGTAACGTTTCATCACAAAAAGATAAAACTTTGTCATGAAATCGCGAATTAATGTATTTTCATTACATAACCAAATACGACTTGCCGGTGTGCGGCAGGCATCAAAACAACAGAGAGGGCAAAATGACTCAGCTTAAGCAGCGACTAAATGCCCCGCTGAAGGCAATCGCGCTGGCATCGTCAGCAGGATTGGTCTTGGCGGGATGTGCAAGCGCTACAGAAGAGCCAACTACTGAGCCAACCGAGACAACCTCAGCAACTGCCGAACCAGAGCCAACATCTGGCGGTTCTATGGTCGTTGGTATCACGGTTGACCCAGACACGATCTTCCCTTGGAAGGCCACACAGTTCCAGGCGTTCAGAATGCTGGAAAACGTCTATGACACCCTGACCGCATTCGATGCAGATTTGAATGTTGTTCCAGGGCTAGCTGAGTCATGGGAGGTTTCCGATGATGGCCTTGCGATCACATTCGACCTTCGCGATGGAGTGAAGTTCTCAGATGGAAGCGACTTTGATTCTGCAGACGTGAAGTACAGCTACGAGGCTATCCAAGACGAGGCAAACGCCGCTGTCGCGCGTTCGACCCTCGGAGGCGTTACCTCTATCGACACTCCTGACTCAGACAC
>JBDQMQ010000082.1:0-4092 GCA_040262185.1 Aquiluna sp.
CTTCCTAGCAATCATCCTGGCGGTGATCCATTCGGTCACGATGCCTCGGATGAAGATGACTACAAGTCCAACCAGCAGGAACCTCAGAGCCAGGTCACCAAGACCAAGGCCGAGCTGAGTAATTCCCGCCGCGATACCTAGGTAAACGAAGAGCTCACCTGGGTTGGCGTGTGGGAATAGACCCGTGATTGGGTGAACGTAAGAAACCGCTGAGTCATAGAAAGCGGGCTTGAAACGCTCGGGTAGGAAACGACCCATGGTGTAAGCCATTGGGTTCGTTAGGAAGAATACTGCCAAGAATGGCAGCACCATGTAGCGGACTGGGTACCAAATGAGACCGGGCTGCGCGGCTTTCTTACCGAGCGTTTCGATCTTCTCTGGTCCAATTAGTCGGATGAGAGCGTTCACAGCTGTGAGCAGAACAACCAGGGTCGGAAGGATTCCTCCCATGAGGCCAAAGAAGACCTCACCACCTTGGTTGAAGATACCGATGAAGTATTCAGCTCCACCTGCAATCGCTCCCCATACGCCTTCCGGTTCGGCAACCGTGTCAGCGCTGGCGAATAAATTCATCAACCCTCCTTTGGATCGAGACACGGTCATCTTTGACCGTGCTATTCGTTACGCTAGCGGACTAAATGGAAGGTAAATGTGCCAATAACTTTCACGTTTGTGCATTTTGTTCTAGCAGGGTTTTTGCCGCATGCTTAGTGGCTTCCACCACTTTAAATCTCTGGTTTTCGACACCGCGACCCTCGACTAAATCGGTCAACTTGTGTCCAATAATCTCGTCAAAGGGCTTGGAATTTGCAAAAACAGTCAGGCCTGCCAATATTCTGGCTCCGGTGACCTCGCCATCCTTTTGGGCCATTGCCACAAATGCCCTCCCCCCTCGATAGCGATAGCCGCCCATGCCAACTGTCGTGGTGGTACCCGGCAGTCGAATTTCTCTGAGGTCATTCGAGAAGCGCTGGGACTGCTTAACTGCCATGTAGAGCTGAAAAACCCACATGACCGCAACAAGAAAAAGAATCCAAATCAGGATCTCCATCTAAACCAGCTCTCCTAACGTTTTACTCTCGGCTGCCTCCAAAAGCTTCAGTGCGCAATTGGAGCTTGTGACTAGCTCAGAGATTAGCCCACCGCGAAGCGCGGCCAGGATCCCCTCTGTCTTTTCCTCTCCCGCTGCCACACCCACAACTCTTTTGATTCGTGCCAGCTCGCCAAGCTCGAGTCCGACCGTCCGGTTATCAAGTCGTGAATTTATGCTCTTGCCATCGCGGTCAAAGAACCTGCCCGCAAGGTCGCCCCTCCAAGCATCGAAGAATTCCGGGTTTTCCTCTGGGGTGATGCCAGCTGACTGAAGAATGTGTTGTGAGCTGTGAGCACCCTTGGAGCCAATCCCAACAAAAGCAACATCCGCAGTCCTTGCCGAATCGATAACGGCAGCCACCGACGGCTCCCGCATCAGAGCAACTTTAATATCGGGAGACTGCACGATTGTCGGGGCATGTAGCACCTGATACTGAGCATTGAATTTCTCGGCGAGTGACTGAATCAAAGCCTCCCCGCTGTAGCTCGAGGGAATCGCGGTCATGCCGCCCATCAACGGGATAAATGTCAGATCCGGTCTATTTTCAGGCTCTAGGGCATCCACCATCGCCTGAATAGACCGACCCCAGCTGACAGCCACCCTAACTCTTGGCTTGAGGTGGCTCAGAAAACTCTGAATAGCAAGCTGCCCCACGGCTTTGTAATCACTTGTTGACCTTGGAACCTTTGCCACCATCGCAGCGTGGAGCCCAAAACGACTGATGAGCATTTCCTCAATATCAGTCTCGCGCTTGGTCGCCTCGTTGATTTTTATTTCGACAATGCCACGCTTCTTGGCAACTGAGAGGATTCGCGAAACGTTTGAACGACTGGTGAGCAGCGCCCGAGCAATCTGGTCCTGGCTCATGTTCTGCTCGTAATACATCCGCGCGACCTTCACGATCAACGCCCTATCCCTAGCTGTTGACATCGAGCTCCCTTTGCAACTGTGTGGCGAATAGAGCAAGTGCCTCAGCTCCATCGCCCGGGTCCGCAATTCTATGGTCAATCACAATTGTGCAGTCAATTTCAAAGCCGGATTCACTCCTTCTTATGGCACCGACATTGAACCCAGAGCTCTGCGGAGGAAACAGGAGCGTATTGGCCTGGCGTATGCCAAATTCACCGAGGTCGGTTATCGAGGTGGTTGCAGGTTGCAGGTTATCCGTGGGGATGTGGTTCTCCCTAGCCGCCATGAGAACAGTCTTTGCATTTGCTTCCCATTCGCTTGCGTCGATGTTTGATGCCGAAAGCGTTGGTGACACAAAGCCAAGTGGGCTCTTGACTAGCGCGGCAATGCGAATTTCCTCAACGCTAATGAATTCACCATTCACATAATTCTGATTCAGCCTCGGCAGAGCTCTAAGCGTTCTTACCCAGGCCCTCGCCAACTGAACGAATCGAGAATTGGCATCCTCTGCGAGCGGCGACCCAAGACCAATAGTCGTGCTCAGGCTGAACTGAGGAACCTGGGTCGAGGTGTTAACCACCTTGGCAATTTGGTCTCTGGCTTTAGCTTCCCGGGTGCCAGGTGTTGGAAGGTCGCTCTGCTTGATAACTCCTGATGGGCTTGCGGGGGTGATGGTCCCAAGGTCTATGCCTTGCTCGGCAGCCAGCTTGCGAGCGCCCGGCATCGCCAAGACGTTGACACTATCGGCCGCGGCTTGAGGTGCTGGATTCTCTTGTGGCTCGGCTGCCGGCTCCTCAGCTAAAACCGTCCCAGACTCGGAAGGGGAATCAAATATTCCAGCCAGTAGGTCTTCCCCCACCGTCTCAAGAACAAACAAAGGGGCACCCACATCGATGACATCTCCGGGACCAACTGAAATCTCAGTGACCTCTCCCTCATGGTCGCTTTCGACCTCCATGTCGGTCTTGTCAGTTCCCACGACTGCCACAACCTGGCCTTTTTCAACCTTGTCACCGACCTTGACCAGAATCTCCACGACCTCACCCTCGGTCATGGTCATGCTCATCTTCGGCATGACAACAGGTGTCTGAGCCATTAGACGCCCCTCACTAGATTCTTTGCCCCTTCGACAATGTCATCAAGCTGCGGAACCACAGACTTCTCAAGCTGGGGGGCGTAGGGAATTGGCACGTCCATGCCGCAAAGCCTTATCACGGGCTCAGTTAGCGAATAGATTGCCGGGCCCTCTGAGACGCGGGCTGCGACCTCAGCCATGAAGCCGACGTGCTTCGGAGCTTCTTGCACCAGCATCAGCCTCCCCGTCTCAGCGACAGATGCGTTAATTGGATCCATGTCCAGGGGACTAAGCGTTCTGACGTCTATCACGCACGCCTCAATGCCCGCTGCCGCCAGCTGCTCGGCGGCCTCCACTGAGCGCGACACCATCACGCCGGTTGCGACGATGGTGAGGTCGGTGCCATTGCGAACAACGTTTGAGACTCCAATTGGAGTTCGATACATCTCCTCTGGGACATGGCCCGAGGTCTTATAGAGCAGCTTGTGCTCAAGAACAATTACTGGGTTTGGGTCATCTAGAGCGGAGAGCAGAAGGCCCTTGGCATCAGCAGGCGAAGAGGGCAGGACCACCTTCAGCCCGGGCACATGAGCAAACCAGGACTCTAGAGACTGGGAGTGCTGGGCTGCGGCGCCAGTGCCAGATCCAGAGGGTGCGCGCAAAACCATTGGGACAGAAAGTTCGCCACCGAGCATGAAGTGAATCTTGGCTGCCTGGTTCACAATCTGATCCATTGCCTGGGCTGTGAAGTCGGAGAACTGGATCTCCACGATTGGCTTCATGCCCACTAGGGCTGCTCCCACGGCAGCACCGACTATTCCGAGCTCAGAGATTGGCGTATCGCGGACGCGCTCCTCACCAAAGCGGTGATAGAGATCGCCGGAAACTCCAAAGGCTCCGCCATAGACTCCTATGTCTTCGCCGAGCATAAACACACTCTCGTCAGCCTCCATGGCCTGCCCGATTGCCTCGCGGATTGCCTCGGCGTAGGTAATTATGCGTTCGGTCAACTAGC
>JBDQMQ010000083.1:0-4049 GCA_040262185.1 Aquiluna sp.
GGGGTATACACACCACGGAAACCGGACAGTTGGTCTTGGTTGATACCCCCGGGATTCACAAGCCAAGAACCCTTTTGGGTCAGCGTCTAAATGCGGTCGTAGACGAGACCCTGGGTTCGGTCGACGTCATAGCGTTCTGCTCTCCAGCTAATGAGGCAATAGGGCCGGGCGACCGGAGAATCGTCGAAGAAATCCAGAAGTTTCCAAAGGCCAAGAAGATTGCGATTGCAACCAAGATTGACGCAGCCGGCAGAGATCAAACCGCCAAGCACCTCATGGAGCTATCCAAGCTCGCCGAATGGGCTGAGATTGTTCCGGTTTCGGCAGCGACAGGCAAGCAGATTGACCTGCTCGTGGAGCTGCTAATTGCGCTTATGCCAATAGGACCAATGCTGTATCCAAGTGAGCAATCGACGGAGGAAGAGCACGAGGACATCATCTGTGAGCTGGTAAGAGAAGCCGCCCTAGAGCGGCTTGAGGACGAGCTTCCACATTCATTGGCTGTCACTTTGGACGAGATAGTCATGGAGGACAAAAAGAAGATCTTCCTCAGCGTTTGGGTAGAACGCGACAGCCAAAAGGGAATCATCATCGGTAAGGGCGGTAGCAACCTCAAGGACATCGGCACCAAAGCCCGAAAGTCTGTTCAGACCCTACTTGGAGAGCCTGTTCACCTTGCGATCCAAGTAAAGGTAGCTAGCAACTGGCAGCAGGACCCCAAGCAGCTAGGCAAATTGGGTTTCTAGCAAAGCTCTAGAACTGGTGCTAGCCTAATCAGCATGCGTTTCGCTCTCCTGCTTAGCGGCCGCGACGGGGCTTAGTCCAAGGCCACCACTCGTCGCGGAGCTAACCAACGGCCAAATCCGTGACCCCCAGGAGAGAAATGAAAGACTCACAACAACCATCAAAAATGCCCTTTGGGCGATATCTGCCATTCCACGAGCAAATCAAGGTAGAGCTGCCGGACAGGACTTGGCCAACAAAAAGAATTGATAGGGCCCCGAGGTGGTGCGCGGTAGACCTGCGCGATGGCAACCAGGCTCTAATTGACCCAATGAGTCCGGAGCGGAAGCTCGAGATGTTCAAGCTGCTGGTTCGCATGGGCTATAAGGAGATCGAGGTCGGTTTCCCCTCTGCCTCCCAGACTGATTTTGACTTTGTGCGGCTATTGATTGACCAGGACCTGATTCCTGAGGATGTCACCATTCAGGTGTTGACGCAGTCCAGGGATCACCTCATTGAGCGCACTTATGAGTCAATCGCCGGTGCAAAGCAAGCAATCGTTCATTTCTATAATTCGACAAGCGTTTTGCAACGCCGCGTCGTTTTCGGGCAGGACAAGGACGGCATCAAGAAGATTGCGACCGATGCAGCTCTGAAGTGCTTGGAGATGGAGAAGACAATTCCTGGAACCAAGGTTTTCTATGAGTACTCACCTGAGTCCTACACAGGAACTGAGTTGGAGTTTGCGGTTGAGGTTTGCAACGCGGTGGCATCCATTATCAAACCCACCCCGGAGCGCAAGATGATCGTGAATCTTCCCGCAACAGTCGAGATGATTACCCCAAATGTGTACGCAGACTCGATTGAGTGGATGTCGCGTCAGCTAAGCCCAAGAGACTCAATTATTCTTTCGCTTCACCCTCACAATGACCGCGGTACCGCCGTTGCCGCAGCCGAGCTCGGCTACATGGCAGGGGCGGACCGAATCGAGGGTTGCCTGTTTGGAAATGGTGAGCGAACCGGAAATGTTGACCTGGTAACCCTAGGACTTAACCTGTTTTCCCAGGGCATTGATCCGATGATTAACTTCAGTGACATCGACGAGATCAAGCGCACCGTCGAATACTGCAACCAGCTGCCGGTGCCTGAGCGTTCTCCCTACGGCGGGGACCTTGTCTACACAGCGTTCTCGGGTAGCCACCAGGACGCCATTAAGAAAGGTTTTGAGCACCTCGAGCGAGACGCCAAGGCCGCTGGCAACGCTGTTGACGATCACACCTGGGCAGTTCCCTATCTTCCAATTGACCCGAAAGATGTTGGTCGTAGCTATGAAGCCGTGATTAGGGTCAACTCTCAATCCGGTAAGGGTGGGGTGGCCTACCTGATGAAGACGGACCACGCGCTCGATCTTCCGCGAATGTTGCAGATTGAGTTCTCACGGGTTGTTCAGGGACATACCGACTCTCTTGGTGGAGAGGTTTCTAGCTCGAGGCTCTGGGAGATTTTCCAGGACGAGTATCTGCCCGCCTCAGTTGACGAGCTCAAGTGGGGACGCTTTGAGCTTCGCAGGATGCGTTCCGAGAGCGAGATGGACGGAATTGTTAACCTGGATGTCATTTTGCGAGATGGTGGGGGAGAGCTGGCTGCTCAGGGCACCGGCAATGGCCCCATCTCAGCCTTCTCGGACATTCTCAGCCAGCAGGGCGTAGCGGTGAGGGTGCTGGACTACGTGGAGCACACCATGAGCACTGGTGGTGACGCCAATGCCGCCGCCTACATCGAGATGGACGTTGAGGGCAAAACCCTTTGGGGTGTTGGCATCGATGGCGACATCGCGGTGGCTTCGCTGAAGGCGCTTATCAGTGGAGTGAACCGAGCTCTTAGGCTCGCCGTTACCAGCTAATTAGCCAATCGGCTGAAATACTTGGCGGGTGCCGCACTACCGTGACGAAGCAATAGTCCTCAGAACCCACAAGCTGGGTGAGGTGGATCGTATCTTGACGCTTCTAACCAGAAACCACGGGCAGGTTCGTGCGGTGGCAAAGGGAGTTCGGAAGACGAGCAGTCGCTTTGGAGCGCGTTTAGAACCCTTTATGGCCTGTGATTTGCAGCTTTATGAGGGTAAGAACCTCGACACCGTCTCTCAGGCTGAACAGATCGCCAACTATGGGGCTGGGATAGTAAATGACTACTCCCGCTACACCGTTGCATCGACCATTGCTGAGGCCGCCGAAAAGCTAACACGGGAACTCTCAAACGAGCGACACTACCTATTGGTAATCGGCGCCTTAAGAACTCTCTCCCAGGCTGAGGTGGAACCCTCGCAGGTTCTAGATTCATACCTGCTGAGGGCACTATCGCTATCTGGCTGGGTACCGCTCCTTGAGAGCTGCAGCCAGTGTGGCAGCGAGCCAAGTAGCTTTTCGATGCACACCGGTTCGGTCACCTGCTCGCAGTGCATTGCCGCGGGCTCGGTCAAGATTGGCCGAGACGGACTAGAGCATATGCAGTCACTCATGGCTGGAGAGTGGGACAAGGTCGCTAAGCAGAATCCGAAGATAAAGCAGGCCGTGAGTTCGGTAGTTGCCGGCTACATGCAGTGGCAGATGGAGCGCGGTCTTAGGTCTCTGAGCTTTGTGGAGCGGGCATGATTCTTTTTGATCCTGAGCGAAAAGTGCCGAAGTTTGAGAGCGTCCCAAATCACATTGCGGTCGTTATGGATGGAAACGGCAGGTGGGCCAATAAGCGAGGACTAACCCGAACTGAGGGGCACAGGGCCGGTGAGGCAGCACTGCTTGAGGTCATAGCAGGAGCAATTGAGGCGGGGGTTTCAAACCTGACTGCCTATGCTTTCTCAACGGAGAACTGGAAGCGCTCGCCCGAAGAGGTGAGGTTTCTAATGGGCTACAACAAAGAGGTCCTCCGCAGAAGACGCGATCTTCTAAATCAGTGGGATGTTCGGATTCGATGGTCCGGTAGACAGTCCAAGCTTTGGCCCTCTGTCGTCAAGGAGCTTCAAGAGGCCGAGAAGCTAACGGCCAAAAACAAGGGTCTAACCCTCACTATGGCGGTCAATTATGGGGGCCGCCAGGAGATTCTTGATGCCGCTCAGGCATTAGTGGATAGAGCAGCCAAGACCAAGGGTTCGCAGCGGGTCACCCAAGCCAGGTTCGAAAAAGCGCTCTATCTTTCAGACATGCCAGATGTCGACCTCTTTATTCGCTCCAGCGGGGAGATTCGAACCAGCAACTTTCTGCTCTGGCAGGCTAGCTATGCGGAGTATGTGTTCATGGAGGAGCTTTGGCCGGATTTCACGAGGGAGACCC
>JBDQMQ010000084.1:0-3843 GCA_040262185.1 Aquiluna sp.
GGTAGAAATACCCGAGGCTAGGACAGCGAGAATAGCACCGAGGCCAAGAACAAAAGGAGCGACCTGGAGCACGTCCGCGGTGGTTACAAAATTCGCGAAGGCAAGCTCTAGCGCGAGCGAGTCGGTGAGGTAGTTCTCAACCAAAAAGACATTTAGGCCAATTGCCAGGCCTCCACCCGCCAAGGCCGCCAGCAGACCCTCGAGAATGAAAGGCAACTGAATTGATGCGCTGGATGCACCCACCAGCCTCATGATTGCGATCTCTTTTCTCCTGGCAAAGGCGCTGAGCCGGATTGTGGTCGCGGTCAGAAGCGCGGCACTGAAAAGCATGACGGCCGCGATGGAACCCGCCGCCACACTCGCCCCGTTTAGCAAACCAATGATTGGATCGAAATAGCTGCGCTGGTCAGCGACCGATGCCACCCCGGGCTGGGACTCAAAGGCCTCAACCACCAGCTCCGCGCTCTCCGGGTCGGCCAAAGAGACCCAGTAGGTGGCATTGAGCTGCTCCGGGTTGAGATACTGCGCTGCGCTGAGCTCCGAACTCTCTTCAAGCAGTCTCTGGTAGGCCTCCTCCTGACTCTCAAAGTAGTAGGTGTCAATGTAGGGAGCCAGCGCGGTTGACTTCAGCTGTGCCGCAACCGCAATCTGCTGGGACTGGGTTATCGCCCCAGCCTCACAAACAAGCTCAGACTCAAAGTCATTGCAGAGGTAGATCGCGATCTGAGCCTTGTCGTACCAGTAGTTCTTTAGGTTCCCCACCTGCACCTGCAACAGCGCAGCAACCGCGACAAAGCTCAGCGATACGAAGCTCACCAGGACAATTGAGAGCACCATAGAGAGGTTTCCCCGGATACCCTCCCAGAGCTCCCTGAGAACAAATGAGATTCTCATTCCTCACTCACCTGCCCAATGGCGTCAGAGGGAATCTCGCGATAGCCGGCAGTCTGGGCATCTCGAACAATCCTGCCCTCGCTCACCTCGATTACTCGCTTCTGCATCTGGTCCACGATGCCGCGGTCGTGAGTTGCCATGACTATGGTTGTCCCCGAGAGATTGATGCGCTCCAAAAGACCCATGATCTCTCTGCTGTTTCCAGGATCAAGATTTCCGGTTGGCTCATCGGCCAATAGCAGCTCAGGCCGATTCACGAGCGCTCTGGCAATGGCAACCCGCTGCTGCTCACCTCCAGAAAGGGCAGAGGGGTAGTTGGCAGACTTCTCCTCCAGCCCAACTAGCCTCAGCACGTCGGGAACAGTGGTCTCAATAAAAGCCTTTGACTTCCCAATTACCTGCAGCGCGTAGGCAACGTTTTGGTAGACGGTCTTGTTTGTGAGCAGCCTAAAGTCCTGGAAGACAACGCCTAGTTTTCTGCGGTAGCTGGCAACCTGCGACTGCCGAAGCCTCGCCAAGTTCTCGCCCAAGACAAAGATCTCACCCTCATCCGGCTTTTCCTCACGCAGCAGCATCCGAAGCAGAGTTGACTTGCCAGAACCCGAGGAGCCAACCAGAAACACAAACTCTCCGCGGGAGATCTCGAGCCGAACATTATTAGCCGCGGATCCGCTTGCACCGCGGTAGGTCTTGGATACATTCTCGAGACGAATCATGCTGTGCCAAGCCTAGGTTGAAAGGTCCCAAGAGCCCCACTAGCGATGCGGGTGTTAGCTGTTTTGCTGAGCCCGCCATCTGATTCCGGAGGCAACAAAGCCGGCTAGCTTCCCGTTGAAGACATCGTCAGGGTTATTCTCCTCGTGCTCCGTTCTGAGGTCCTTCACCATTTGATAGGGCGCCAGAACGTAGGAGCGCATCTGCTCACCCCAGCTAGCCTTCACGTCTCCCGCAAGCTGCTTCTTTTTTGCCTCGTCCTCTTTTAGCTTGATGTCTAAGAGCCTGGACTGCAAAACCCTCATTGCCTCGATCTTGTTCTGCAGCTGCGACTTCTCGTTTTGGCATGAGACCACGATGCCGGTTGGGATGTGAGTGATTCTCACCGCAGAGTCGGTGGTGTTTACCGACTGACCACCGGGACCTGAAGACCTGAAGACATCTACCCTGATCTCGCTGTCTGGAACCTCTACCTCGTTATCGCGCTCAATCAGCGGCACAACCTCAACCGCAGCAAATGAGGTTTGGCGCTTCCCGGCTGCATTAAAGGGGCTCATTCGAACTAGGCGGTGGGTACCAGACTCCACCGAGAGCTTGCCATAGGCATAGGGAGCCTCGAACTTCACGGAGCAGGACTTAATTCCGGCCCCTTCTGCATAGGACACGTCCAGCACATCGGCCTTCATCCCCTCGGTCTCTGAGTAGCGCAAATACATCCGCATCAGCATCTCGGCAAAGTCTGTTGCGTCATCGCCCCCAGCACCGCTTCGAATGTTCATGACGGCAGACCTTGAGTCATACTCGCCGCTGAGCATGGTCTCAGTCTCAAGATCCCCAAGTAGCGCCTCAAACTTGGAAAGCTCAGCCTGGGCCTCGCTGGCAGCAGCCGCGTCTTCCTCGGAGCTCGCAAGCCCAAGAAGGACTTCAGCATCATCAAGACCTGCGCTCAGCTCAGTCAGTCTTGAAAGGGTTAGCTTTTTGTGAGAGAGCGCAGAGGTTACCTGCTGAGCCCTAGCCTGATCGTCCCAGAGACCTGGTTCAGCAGCCTGCTGCTCCAGCTCGGAGATTTCGCTCTCAAGTCTCTTCGGGTCCAGCACGCTGGAAACCTCAGAGAGTCTGGTCCTGAGGTTTCTAAGTAGGTCTTGAGGTTCTAATTCACTCACTTAGTACCAGCCTGACCTAATTTGCAATTTGCTTTGAAAACTGGCGGTGACGGTGGGATTTGAACCCACGGTGGACTTTCACCCACACAACTTTTCGAGAGTTGCACCTTCGGCCGCTCGGACACGTCACCGCGGAAGAGCCTAGCAAAATAAGCCCATCTAGAAAATGTGCTCATCCCCTCCGGGACTGGAAGAACTCTTTCAACAGCTCCTGGCACTCATTCTCAAGCACTCCACCAACAACATCGACACTGCCCCCCAACCTGGCATCGCGAACAATGTCGTAGGCAGAGCCGGCAGCACCAACTCTTTCGTCGTAGGCACCAAAGACAACCGCTTTGAGCCTTGCAGCAACAATTGCCCCCGCACACATCACGCAAGGCTCGAGTGTGACCACCAATGTCAGGTCTTCAAGACGCCAGTCGCCCTTAGCCTCAGCCACCTTGCGCATAGCCAAGATCTCTGCGTGACCGCTGGGATCTCCTGTGAGCTCCTTTTGGTTGTGTGCCCTAGCAACAACTTCTCCGGAGCTGGAAACAAGTAATGCCCCCACGGGCACATCAACCTCGGCCAGCTTGGCCTCGGCAATAGCCTTTGTCATCAGGCTCTCGTAGTTCACCCAAAGAGCCTATTGCCGAGGGCAACATATGACCTGTTTTCTGGGCCCCAGACCGTAATACCTATTGACAGCCTGCGTATATTGATAGTGATGGCAAACAACATCGGAGACGACGCACGCGATCAGAACGTCTTCAATTTTGAAGACGAGTCTGACGATGAGCTTGGCCTGCCCGAATTTCGCATTCACCTGGCAGACTCGCTAACTCCTGCCGTCCTAAGAGACTGGACTGCTGCTGACTTTGCAAGCATTTATGTTCGTTTCCGTCCTCACCTAGAGCGTCACGCAAAAAAGTTTCTAAAGAACCCCTCCCAGGTTGAAGAGGTAGTCCAGGAGGCCTTCCTCTACCTCATGACCACTCTCCCTGAGCTAGACAGCGAGCTTGGAGTGCTGAGGTTCCTGAAGTGGAAGACAAGACTCCTAGCCCTTGATGTCATCAGGGCTAACAGCAAG
>JBDQMQ010000085.1:0-1751 GCA_040262185.1 Aquiluna sp.
GCGCATCGAGGTACTGGTCGTAGTACTCCATTGAACCCATAGCCTCCTTGACATCAGAGGCCCTAGCGAAGCTGTAGTAGTTCTCGAGCTTTTTGATGCTGTAGCTCTCTTGGGAGATCATGATCGAGGCCTTTACGATTTTGTAGAGGTCGACGAAGACACCTTTGTCAATCAGTTCAGTTACCTCATGCTGATAACTGCCATGGCGCTCCGCGAGCTTCTTTAGAGCAGCCTGCTCGTAGTTTGCGTAGTGATAAACCTTGGCGTCTGGGTAGGTTTGCAGTCGGTTCATCAAATCGTGCATGAACTTCTCAAAAACCTCCTTCTCCTGATCGCGGTTGTCTGCCCAGTCGGCGTGAAACTGCTCGCCCTTGTCAATTGCGGTGTAGCCAAAGAGATACTCCAAACCTCCTGGCTCTCCAAAGAAGGTGAAACCCTCGAGGTCGAAAAAGATGTCACCGGGATTCTCTGGTGGGAGTTTTTCTAGCTCCGCCGGATTTATGACTTCAACTATGTGCTCTCCAGTGTCGTAGGTGTACTGCTGCAGCCTCGCCTGACGTGAGAGTTTCTGAACCTGCTCCGAAGAGAGTTTGTCGGTTGGCTCTTCACGAAGAGCTAGTTGAGAGACGGTTTTGATGCCACTGCGATGCAGCGACTCAATCTGAGGCCTTGTGATTCCGGCGACCAGCTGCAGATGATTAGTCTCACGTCTTGAGTGCTCGCAGAGCTCCGGATACTCGCAGATATCGCAGTATGAGGATGCGTCACAAATTAGCTCTCCAATGTCTTCAACCCTTTGGGGGTCCTCATCTATGAAGCTAAAGACTTTTTTTAGGTAGGCATTTCGGTCTTGCACCATTTGGGCAATCAACGGCTCAGCTGCAAATGTTGCTAGTTCTCTTGATCCAAGAATTAGGCCATGGTTCTGATCTGCGGCATAGCCGAGCTCTCTGAGAACATCGGCGTAGAGCCCAACCTGCACCTGGTACTCGGGCTTGGGTGAAGAGGAGAGCTTTGCATCCCATGCGGTGTAGCCGCCGTTCCAGCCGTCAACCTGGCTTGCACTCAGGCCTGAGGTTTTGAACTCAAATCGGTAGTCGCTGCGCACCAAGAAATCTGGTCTTCCTGAGAATGCCATTGCCCCAGAGCCGCCCTGGAGCACGCCCTGGTAGATGATAGGAACACCCTCGTTCATTAGCTCCAAGGTTGCATCCAATGTTCGATCCTCGGGCATCTTTACTTTGTCGCCCAGGTTTGCCAGCAGCTCTTGCTCAAGCGCCTCTTCAAACCTCATGCCATAACGGATCGCTAAGTTGTCCGGTTTGACATAGAACTGGTCGATTAGCTCTTGGAGTCCGCTAACACCTAACTCGCGGGCGGTGGCAACGCGGATGCAGTGAGAGCATTTCGCCCTCATCAAATCGCGGGAGTCAAAGCTCCAGTTGTTCCCGCGTTTTCTCACGCACTAAGGTTCGCATGAGTCAGGGACAAAGTTGGCCATTTGACCCCTGCTAGTTCGCCTTCAGCCTTACCAGGATTTCGCTTTTGGTTGGGGGTTGGCAACCAGTTACTTCACAAACTATCGCCGCGGCTGTGTTGGCAAATTTAGCTGCATCGACCAGATCTTCATCTCCAAGCCTCGCGATCCTACTTTCCGGGTTGCCACCCAGTGCATCAAGCTGCGACAGCTCACCAAGAAAGTTGGCCATGAAGGTATCGCCAGCACCAACGGTGTCAACTAGGTTCACTCT
>JBDQMQ010000085.1:1761-3802 GCA_040262185.1 Aquiluna sp.
CCATCAGCACCCTGCGTGATAACTACAAGCTTTCCCGTTGACCACTCTGAGGCGATGTCATCTAGGTTTGCACCAACGTTCAACCCATAAAGCCACTCGATGTCGGCGTCTGATGCCTTGATGACGTGGCTTTGCGAATTGACGCGCAAGACTCGCTCAAGCTCAAGCTCTCTTTCAAAGCCGAGCGCTGGTCGGATATTGAGATCGTGAGACAAAGTCAAAGTCTCTGCTTCGAAAAAGCCTTTCAGCCACTTTTCAAGCACCAGATTCCCAGGCCCTATTGCCATGCCCAAGCAGCCGAACTGAATCGCCTTGGCACCAAGTGAGGCTACCTGCTCGGTGCTGGGAAGTTCGCCCGGGGTCCAACCCCAGTCAGCGGTGTCCTTGGTATAGAAGGAGTAAGTGGCAACCCCACTTGAGTCAATTGTGGCTACCGCGAGTGTGGTTTGCTCCTTCGCGTCAACCGAGAGGGTCAGGTCAACCCCGTGAGAGGCAAGGTGATTTCGGATTTGTTTTCCAAAGCCATCTGAGGAAATGCGGCCGAGAAATCTCTGCTGCTCACCGCGGACAGCGAGAGCGAGAGCGACGTTTGCATTTGCCCCACCAACAACTGCTGTGTAGTTACCCCCGGAACTCTCTTCACCAATTAGGTCGATGAGGGCTTCGCCAATAACCAAAATCATGCGGCAAGTCTAGGCTGTAGCCATGGATCAACTGAGGACTTCAAAGAGTTCGATTCGCAATCCACTTCTCGCACTAATACTTACCTGGGTGCTGTTCATGCTCGGCAGCTACATTGACATCTCAGCCCCGGACACCACCTGGGACTCAAAGGGTGAGCCGACCTATCCCGATCCAGCTATTCAGTGGCAGATCTATATCTTCCTACTCGGCATCACGGTGTTTGCATTGGTGGCACTGAGGTCTCTGCACGCGGCCGTAGGTCTTCGGGCTAGCTGGGACCAGCCGCTCGCCAAATCAGCGCACCGCTTCGCAAACCTGGCTGTCATCTTGTCGCTGATTGCCGGCGCGGTATTTGCAGTTGGTAATTTCCTTGGGGCTTGGAACAGCTTTGACCAAGGAGGCGAGCCAGTTTGGATGAGGCTTGTGAATGTCTACCTTCCAATCGTGCTGGCAACAACACTCGTCGTCTACACGCTGCTATCCGCATTCGTCTTCCGCAAGGATGCTCCCGATATCCCCGAGGGCGAGAAAGACTTGGACAGAGCCAAGCTCCAGAGAGCAGTGGGACTGGCTTATGCAGTGCCGGTCATTGGAACTGCCATTGCAATCATCTTTGGCCTCACGGTTTACGACATCACCCAGACCTCACTGGATGCCTGGATATGGGTAATCATTCAGGCGATTATCGGCTTTTCAATAATTCTCGGAACAACCTTTGCCTCAAGAGCAAGGTCGGCAAGAGCTCTGCCACCAAGGGAGCGAAAGAGTGGTGTGGCTGCGGTCAATCTCAACTTCGTGCTCTCTGTGGTGTTCGGTGTGGTGGTTTTGTTTATGGCCTTCACGCTTGGCTTTGCAGGTGTTAGTGGGCTCCTCGAATACGTTGACCGAATGGAGATTGTCGATGGCATGGAGGTCTTCAACTACGAGAGGACCCTCTCTGCCCCATCAATCGGCTGGTTGATTGAGGACATGCTTCCTCCGATTCTGCTCTTGCTCCTTGCGGAGTGGGGCATCTATCGCACGCTGATAATTCGCAACGAAGAGGCAAAGCAGAATTAAATGATTTTTGAGGCTTCAGGCCTACTCTTCGATAACGATGGAGTGCTGGTCGATTCAATGGCGTCCGTTGAGGGATCTTGGGGTGCTTGGGCCAAAACCTTTTCACCCGGCTTCGAGTTGACATACGAGTACCACGGCCAAAGAGCCAGTGAAATCGTCTCGCAGCTTGTTGGCGAGGCCGAGTTTGATGAGGCACTTGAGCTCATCAACCGGCTCGAGCTTGAGCTAACAAACCTCACCAAGCCAATGCCTGGGGCAAGAGAACTCATTGCATCACTAGAGGCCGGCACCTGGACAG
>JBDQMQ010000086.1:0-268 GCA_040262185.1 Aquiluna sp.
CTCAGGCCGGTTACCCGTCGTCGCCTTGGTGAGCCGTTACCTCACCAACTAGCTGATAGGCCGCGAGATCCTCCCTGACCGAAATTCTTTCTTCCCCAGTGGATGCCCACCAGGGAAAGTATCCGGTATTAGCTACAGTTTCCCGCAGTTATCCCAGAGTCAGGGGCAGATTTCTCACGTGTTACTCACCCGTTCGCCACTAATCCACCGGAGCAAGCTCCAGCTTCATCGTTCGACTTGCATGTGTTAAGCACGCCGCCAGCGTTCG
>JBDQMQ010000086.1:278-3799 GCA_040262185.1 Aquiluna sp.
TCCTGAGCCAGGATCAAACTCTCCGTAAAGATTTGTTTGACCTCAAAAGAGGTCAAGCTTTACGAACACCCCAGCAAGCTGAGGTGAACAATTTGATTTGGCTAATGAACTGTCTTGCTGACAATTCTGTTTTATCCAAAAGGAATCTCTGCAGAAACGAAAGTTTCTGCCGAGGTTTTTGGCATCGACATTGTGCACGCTGTTGAGTTCTCAAAGATCGGATGCTTCTGAAATTTCCCTCTCGGGTCCTATCCAGAGCAACTTCACAAGCCTACAGATTTCTTGACCTTTCCGCAATCTCTGGTTTCCCTGAGATTTCGGGGCAGAACAGCTATCTGCGGACCTAAATCCTAGACACCAAAAACCTTGGCCACAAGGGCCAAAATCGAAGGGACTAGAACTTGTTGTACTTGAGCCGAGAATCTCCACGAGTCTCTACGGCTATGGACAACTTGCAAAAGCTTAGTTACGTTTTGGTAAACGTGTCAAATAAAACTTTTCCGGGCGTGTCAGCCAGCAAAGAAAACCCCTGCGAGGTTCTTCTTACCCTTTGAAATAACTGCTACTGACATGCCTGCAAGCGACTCTAGAGCGTCTTCTTCGCTTGTAATTTTGACCTTGTTCACGCTAACCGCACCCTGCTCAATAGCTCTTCTTGCCTCGGAGTTTGAGTCCGCAAGCCCGGTTGCAACCAGAGCCTCAATGATCTTTGCTCCCATCGGCAGCTTTGCGCTTGGTAATTCTGCGAGCGCCGAACTGAGGGTCTTCTCATCCAGGCTCGCCAGATCCCCACTTCCAAACAGCGCTTGAGAGGCATCGCGTGCGCTCTCTGCCTCCTGTTTTGAGTGCACCAACTCTGTTACTTCCAAAGCCAGCCTTCGCTGTGCCTCACGCTTAAACGGCTCCTCGGCTACCTTCTTCACATACTCTGCAATCTCAGCCCGGGTGAGGAAGGTAAAGACCTTGAGACGATCGATTACGTCCGCATCGTCAGTGTTGAGCCAGAACTGATACATCGCGTATGGGCTGGTGAGCTCGCTATCGAGCCAGATTGCGTTGCCCTCACTCTTTCCAAACTTCTTGCCATCTGCATTTGTAATAAGAGGCGTGGCGATCAGGTGCACGCCCTTCCCCTCAACTTTGTGGATGAGGTCAGTTCCGGAGGTGAGGTTGCCCCACTGATCGCTGCCACCGGTCTGCATCACGCAGCCATAGCGTCTGAAGAGCTCCAGGAAGTCAAGTCCCTGCATGATTTGGTAGGAGAACTCGGTATAGCTGATGCCGGCATCGGAATTTAGCCTGGCCGAAACCGCATCCTTTGAGATCATCTTGCCGACCCGGTAGTGCTTGCCAATCTCCCTTAGGAAGTCGATCGCGCTGTATTCGCTTGTCCAGTCCAGGTTGTTCACCATCTGGGCTGGGTTCTTACCCTCAAAATCCAAGAACCTGCGGTTCTGTTCTGCCAGCTTCTCAACCCAGGCTGCAACGGTCTCTCGATCGTTTAGGGTTCGCTCGGAGTTTGGTTTGGGGTCACCGACCAGACCGGTGGCACCGCCAACCAGCGCCAGAGGGTTGTGCCCTGCGAGCTGAAGCCTTCTCATGGTTAGTAGCTGGACCAGGTTTCCTAGGTGCAGGCTCGGCGCTGTCGGGTCAAACCCGCAATAAAAGGTGATCGGCTTGCTAAGCGCTGCCCTGAGTTCCTTCTCGTCAGTGGAAAGCGCTACCAAACCTCGCCACTGAAGCTCGTCGAGAATGTGAGCAAAGCTCGAATCGTTTGCCTGCGAGGCCAAAGTCTCTTTGGTAGCCATTACTTCTTGGCCTTTCCAACAAGCTTGCGAAGTTGCACCAGCTGCTCGATCACCTGCTTCGATGAGGTGCCGCCGGCACCATTTCGACCCTCGATAGCGCTGGACACGCTCAGAACCTTGCGAACCTCAGGCTTGAGATGAATCGAAACCTCCCGGTACTGTTCATCGCTGGGCTCGTGGAGCTCGAGGCCATTCTCCTCACAAAAACTGACGAGCTTGCCGGATATCTCGTGGGCCTCACGGAAGGTAACACCCTGGCGAACTAGCCACTCAGCGATATCGGTGGCAAGAGAGAACCCGGCCGATGCCATGTCTTCCATTCGGCTCTTGTTGAAGGTCAAGGTCGAAATCATGCCCGTCATCGCCGGCATAACGAGCATCAACTGGTCGAAGGAGTCAAACATGGGCTCCTTGTCCTCCTGAAGGTCTCTGTTATAGGAAAGCGGCAAAGCCTTTAGAGTCGCCAAGAGGCCCGCGAGGTTTCCAATAATTCTCCCGGTCTTTCCCCTGGCAAGCTCAGCAATGTCTGGGTTCTTCTTCTGAGGCATAATCGACGAACCTGTCGCAAAGCCGTCATCCAGTTGGACATACCCAAACTCCACTGTTGCCCACGCAATTACCTCTTCGCTGAGCCTGGAAAGGTCTATGGCAACTAGCGACATTATGAAGGTGAACTCGGCCACCAAGTCCCTGGAGGATGTGGCATCCATCGAATTCTCTGTGGTGGAGGCAAAGCCAAGCTTCTCGGCAATTGCTTGCGAATCAAGACCAAGGGTGTTGCCAGCCAGTGCCGCTGATCCGTACGGCGACTTATTTAGCCGCTTCCTAAAGTCCTCGAGCCGCTGGAGGTTTCTTACCTGAGGCCAGGCATGGGCTGCTAGGTGGTGCGAAAGCAAAACCGGTTGGGCGTGCTGGAAGTGTGTCCTTCCCGCCATTGCGGCGCCCATGTATTCCTCTGCCTTGCCACTAAGCGCCTCGATGTAGCCAAGTATTTGCTCCTCGAGAGCATCTGCGGCATCGGACATAAACATACGAATCAAGGTCGCAATCTGGTCATTGCGACTGCGGCCGGTGCGAACCTTTCCACCAACATCGCTGCCGGCGATCTCGATCAGGCCACGCTCCAAAGCTGCGTGAACGTCTTCCTCTTCTGGCTTTGGCTTGAAGCTTCCGCCCTCGACACGCTTTGTGAGCTCTTTGATGGCCTTTTCGATAACCCCGAGCTCATCGTCATTTAGATACCCTGCGGCGTTCAGTGCCTTGACGTGAGCAGCAGTCCCCAAAAGGTCATACTTCGCCAGCCGCCAATCGAAGTGGGTGGACTTACTCAGGGCAGCCATGGCGTCAGCGGTGGCTCCTGAGAACCTGCCGCCCCAAAGGGCATCGCTACTTTGTGCCATGATTCCTCACCCGAGTTTGTCTAAGTCTAGTTTTGCTCTGCCAGCCAGGCCATTAGGGCCTTCTGGGCGTGGAGGCGATTCTCCGCCTCCTGCCACACAAGCGAGCGCGGACCGTCGATGACCTCGGCGCTCACCTCAAAACCTCGATAGGCGGGTAGGCAGTGCAGGAACACCGAATCAGGTGAAGCCAGGTCCATGAGTTGTTGATCAACGCTAAATCCTGCAAAGTCCGCTTTGCGCTTCTCGGCTTCTTCCTCCATGCCCATAGAGATCCAGGTGTCGGTGGCAATGACATTTGCACCAAGCACTGCCT
>JBDQMQ010000087.1:0-3796 GCA_040262185.1 Aquiluna sp.
GAATCACGATGCCGATCACAAAGCACAGCTTCCTGGTAACCAAGGCCGAGGACATCCCCGCCGTTATGGCATCTGCCTACGAGATCGCTACCACAGGCAGGCCGGGTCCGGTTTTGGTGGACGTTGCCAAGGATGCTCAGAACGCAAAATTTGAATTTAGCTGGCCCCCCTCAAAGGAGATGACTCCTGGTTATAAGCCCGTAACCGACCCTCATGGCAAGCAGGTTCAGGCCGCTGCTGAGCTGATTCTGCAATCAAAAAAGCCAATTCTCTATGTTGGTGGTGGAGTT
Organism: Aquiluna sp.; assembly: GCA_040262185.1. Taxonomy (GTDB): domain Bacteria; phylum Actinomycetota; class Actinomycetes; order Actinomycetales; family Microbacteriaceae; genus Aquiluna. The sequence continues at coordinate 291 of JBDQMQ010000087.1, forward strand.
ATCCGGGCCGGTGCTCACAAGGAGCTTCACAAGCTAGCCAAGCTAATCGGCGCCCCCGTGACAACCACCCTGATGGCACGCGGTGCCTACCCAGACTCTGACCCGCAGCACCTGGGTATGCCCGGCATGCACGGCACCGTTCCAGCTGTTACCGGCCTTCAGAAAGCAGACCTGCTAATTACTCTGGGTGCTCGATTTGACGACCGGGTAACTGGCGATGTCAAGACCTTCGCTAAGGGTGCAAAGGTCATTCACGTTGACATTGACCCAGCGGAAATCGGCAAGATTCGTCACGCAGATGTCCCAATCGTGGGAGATGCCAAGGTGGTAATCGCGATGCTGACCCAGGAGCTTGAGAAACAGCTCAAGGGCAAGAAGTACGACATCTCGGAGTGGTGGAGCTACCTCAAAGGGCTCAAGGAGCGCTACCCGCTGGGTTATAACGACCTTGATGATGGCAAGTTGGCTCCGCAGTACGTGATCGAAAGAATTGGTCAGCTCTCTGGCCCTGAGGCTATCTATGCGGCAGGGGTTGGTCAGCACCAGATGTGGTCGGCACAGTTCATCACTTATGAAAACCCAAACACCTGGCTAAACTCCGGTGGCGCGGGAACCATGGGTTACGCGGTTCCTGCGGCTATGGGCGCAAAGGTTGCAATGCCCGAGAAGCTGGTTTGGGCTATCGATGGCGATGGCTGCTTCCAGATGACCAATCAGGAGCTTGCTACCTGCACCATTAACCAGATTCCAATCAAGGTTGCGATTATCAATAACTCCTCGCTGGGGATGGTGCGTCAGTGGCAGACGCTCTTTTACAACCAGCGCTATTCGAATACCGACCTCCACACCGGCACCGACACCCAGATGGTGCCGGATTTCGTGAAGCTCTCCGACGCCTATGGCTGCCTAGCAATTCGTGTGGAAAAGGTCGAAGAGGTGGATGCAGCAATCAAGCTGGCCATGGAGACCAACGATAGACCCGTCGTTATCGACTTCATTGTGGGCCGCGACGCCATGGTTTGGCCAATGGTCCCGGCCGGAGTCTCCAACGACGCGGTGCAATATGCTCGTGATGCGGCCCCAATCTGGGACGGTGAGGAGTAGCCATGAGTCAGCACGTGCTTTCCCTGCTTGTCGAAGACAAGCCCGGAATCCTAACCCGCGTTGCAGCCCTGTTTGCTCGCCGCGGATTCAACATCGAGTCCCTAGCCGTGGGAACAACCGAAGTCGAGGGGGTTTCCCGAATGACGGTGGTTGTGAGCCTCGATGGTCAGCCGCTTGAGCAAGTCACCAAGCAGCTCAACAAACTTGTGAACGTGCTCAAGATTGTGGAGCTGGAGGACGACTCATCGGTTGCCAGGGATCACATGCTCGTAAAGGTCAAGACCGACGCCTCAACCAGGTCTCAGGTGCTAGAAGCGGTGACTCTTTTTAGGGCTCGAGTTATAGATGTGGTCAGTGACTCGGTGGTTATCGAGGTCACTGGAGACAGCGCCAAGTGCAAGGCATTTATCAAGGTGCTGGAGCCGTTTGGCATCAAAGAGCTGGTCCAGTCCGGCGCAATTGCAATTTCTCGTGGGTCTAAATCCATGAGCGAGAAGGTTCTTAAGTAAGAGCTTTTAGACAAACAACAGAGAGAGAAAAAGACAGTGGCAGAAATCTTCTACGACAGCGATGCCGACCTATCAATCATTCAGGGTAAAAAGGTTGCGGTGTTGGGCTTTTTTTCCCCGGGAAACTCCCCAGCCCTCTACCTGAAATAATCCGGCGTTGACGTCGTTGTGGGCCTTCAGGAGGGCTCGAAGTCAAAGGCCAAGGCTGAGGAGCAGGGCCTAAAGGTTCTCACTCCTGCTGAGGCGGTCAAGTGGGCAAGCGTCATCGTGGTGCTAGTTCCGGACCCAAAGCAGCGTGACCTCTACAGCCAAGACATCGAGCCAAACCTGTCCGAGGGAGACACCTTGGTATTCGGCCACGGCTTCGCAATTCGCTTCGGCTTCATCAAGCCCCCTGCCAACGTAAACGTAATGCTTGTTGCTCCAAAGGGCCCGGGCCACATCGTCCGTCGCGAATACGCAGCCGGCAGGGGAGTACCGAACCTGATTGCTGTTGAGCAGGACGCCACCGGTGACGCTTTCGAGTTGGGCCTCTCCTACTCCAAAGGCATCGGCGGAACCCGCGCCGGCACCATCAAGACCACCTTCACCGAGGAGACCGAGACTGACCTCTTCGGAGAGCAGGCGGTTCTCTGTGGTGGCGCATCTCAGCTTGTGATGTATGGCTTTGAGACCCTGGTCGAGGCTGGCTACCAGCCCGAGATCGCCTACTTCGAGGTTCTTCACGAGCTCAAGCTCATTGTTGACCTGATGTACGAGGGCGGCATTGCCAAGCAGCGTTGGAGCGTTTCTGACACCGCAGAATACGGCGACTACGTCTCCGGCCCGAGGGTTATCGACCCATCGGTCAAGGAGAACATGAAGGCTGTGCTAGCCGACATTCAGTCTGGCGCCTTCGCCGATCGCTTCATCGGTGACCAGGATGCCGGTGGCCCAGAGTTCAAGGCACTGCGCGCGAAGGGGGAGCAGCACCCAATCGAGGCAACCGGTCGTGAGCTCCGCAAGCTCTTTAGCTGGATTCAGAGCGATGATGACTATCAAGAGGGTTCTGCCGCAAGGTAAAAAAGAACTAGTCTCCGGCAACGGGGACTTTTCTTTCGGAGTTTTGCAATACCCCCAGGGGTATTAGTAAACTAGATTGAAAGAAGATTCAAGAAAAGGAATTGTTATGTGCTCACAAGCTATTTGTTCAAGCTGCAGCAAGATCACCTGGGAAGGTTGCGGCCAGCACGTTGAAGAGGCGCTTGCCGGTGTTGCAGAGTCACAGCTCTGCACCTGCCCCCGCTAGCAATAAATCGCTAGACTTAGCGGCAATCCCATCATCGTAGATTTTCGTTAGGTCAGCTATTGTCCAAGCCAATTGTTCTGATTGCCGAGGAGCTATCCCCGGCAACTGGGGAGGCGCTCGGCCCTGATTTCGACGTGCGCAGTGTTGACGGCACCGAGCGGGCAGCCCTTTTTGATGCGCTCGCCGATGCTAATGCGGTGCTCATTCGCTCCGCCACCAAGATGGACGAAGAGGCCGTATCAAAGGCCCCAAAACTAAAGGTAATTGCCAGAGCCGGCGTCGGGCTCGACAATGTCGACATCAAGGCTGCGACCGCGGCAGGTGTCATGGTGGTAAACGCACCGACCTCGAACGTAATCTCGGCCGCAGAGCTGGCAATTGGCCACATCATGGCCCTTTCCAGGCACATCCCCGACGCTCACGCCTCGATGAAAGAGGGCAAGTGGCTTCGTAGCAAGTTCACCGGCGTTGAACTTTATGAGAAGACCATCGGAATTGTCGGCCTTGGTCGAATTGGGACCCTCGTTGCACAGCGCCTTGCAGGCTTTGGTGCAACCCTGATTGGCTACGACCCCTATGTCACACAGGCAAGGGCCGAGCAGATC
>JBDQMQ010000088.1:0-3340 GCA_040262185.1 Aquiluna sp.
ACCGCGGTCCCGACAACCTCGTGGCCGGAGGGCATGATTGCCCTCACACTCTTGCCAACTGTCACCGAGGTTGAGCGAATCAAACCAAGCGCATAGTCGTTACCCTCCGACAGCCAACGCAGCCAACCTTCCCGGAGCTCGGCTAAGACGATTGCTAACACGTCATCAAAGCCCGCACTGGCAAAGTCGCTGACCGCGCATGCAGTATCGGGCGCACCGTGTTGCCGCTCTAAGTTGATGCCGATTCCGGCAATTACCCCTTGGTCGGTTAGCTCAGCGAGCACTCCGCAAATTTTCCTGCCGTCTATCTGGACATCATTTGGCCACTTCACCCCAGCGTCTTTTTCACTAATTGCCGAAAGAGCTCTTGCAACACAGCTTCCGACAAACAGTGGAACAAGTGCTTGCTCGAAGGTCGGGGTTGGCCTAAGCAGCACAGAGAGCGATATTGATGTGCCCGGTTCGGAAACCCAAGATCTCTCGAGGCGACCCCTGCCGGCAGTCTGCTCCGCTGCCACCACAGCGAAAAGATCTGGCTTGACAGCTGCCTCTAAAGACCTCGCTAGCTCAAGGTTGGTGGAGTCGACGCTTTCTAGAAATAGCAGCGACGGGTCAACTGCAAGCGACTTCTCGAGATTCACAACTAAACGATATCGCAAGGGTCAAAATTGTAGGTTTGCAAGACGAATCGTCCACCTCTTTGTTGAATGCATGCAAGAAATGGCCAAATATCAGCAATAAAGTAGGAGGGCTAGTTAGGAGCAACTTGAGCGAGCCAGATCTAAGCACCACTGCCGGAAAAATAGCGGACCTAAAAAAGCGTTATCACGAAGCCGTTCACGCAGCCGGTGAGGCAGCCACCGAAAAGCAGCATGCAAAGGGCAAGAAGACTGCACGGGAGCGGGTTGAAATGCTGCTCGATACTGGCTCTTTCGTCGAGGTTGACGAGTTCGTTCGCCACCGCGCCAACTCCTTTGGCATGGACGCTAAGCGCCCCTACGGTGACTCGGTGGTCACTGGCTTTGGAACCATTCACGGCCGTCAGGTGGCGGTCTACTCTCAAGACTTCACCATCTTTGGCGGCTCCCTCGGTGAGGCTGCCGGAAACAAAATCATCAAAATCATGGAGCTCGCCATCAAGTCTGGAGTTCCCATAATTGGAATGCTTGACTCAGGCGGCGCGAGAATTCAAGAGGGCGTGATTGCGCTTGGCAAATACGGGGAGATCTTCAGGCTCAATACTCACGCCTCCGGAGTGATACCGCAGATCTCGATCATCATGGGACCTGCTGCTGGAGGTGCCGTCTACTCACCCGCGCTTACTGATTTTGTGATCATGGTCGACAAAACCTCGAACATGTTCGTCACCGGACCAGATGTGATCAAAACCGTCACCGGTGAGGACGTTGGCATGGAGGAGCTCGGTGGCGCCAGAGCCCACAACGAGACCAGCGGTGTTGCCCACTACCTCGCAAGCGACGAGGAGGATGCCATTGACTATGTCCAATCTCTCGTTGGATTTTTACCGGAGAACAATCTCTCCGACACCATCACCTATCAATCCGAGGCAGAGCTCGAGATAACCGACGAGGACAAGGCGCTGAACAGCCTGATTCCCGACTCTCCAAACCAGCCCTACGACATGCAGAGTGTCATCAGAGCAGTCGTCGACGAGGGAGAATTCCTCGAGATTCAGCCGCTGTATGCGCCAAACATCATCGTGGGGTTTGCAAGAGTAGATGGACAGTCTGTTGGCATAGTTGCAAATCAACCGCTGCAGATGGCGGGAACGCTGAACATTAACGCCGGTGAAAAGGCCGCCAGGTTTGTTCGCTTCTGCGATTCATTCTCAATCCCAATTCTGACGTTCGTGGACGTGCCCGGCTACCTCCCTGGCACCGACCAGGAGTGGGCGGGTGTGATTCGTCGCGGTGCCAAGCTGCTCTACGCCTATGCAGAGGCGACCGTGCCGCTGATTACCGTTATAACTCGCAAGGCTTACGGCGGCGCATACATCGTCATGGGCTCTAAGCAGCTTGGGGCAGACATCAACCTTGCCTGGCCAACCGCAGAGATTGCTGTGATGGGCGGACAGGGAGCTGTAAACATTCTCTTTAGAGACAAGATCAAAGAGGCCGAGGCCTCAGGTGCCGATATTGCCAAGGTTAGAGATGAGCTAGCCAAGGAGTACACCTACAACGTTGCAAGCCCATTCCTCGCGGCAGAGCGCGGAGAGCTCGATGGCATTATCGAACCGGCTGGCACCAGAGGTGCAATCATTCGTTCACTGCGCGCACTCAAGACCAAGCGTTCAACGCTTCCTCCCAAGAAACACGGAAATATCCCTCTCTAATGAAGCAATACACTCCTCAAGAAATCCAGCAGCTCATCAGAGTCAAGGGTGGAACGCCGGAAGAGAAGGCTGCCGCGCTGGCAGTTGTTGAGGCGGCCATCATTGAGTCCAGAAAACTCGGAAGAGTTGCCCTGGGCTCCCCAAATAGCGCCTGGCGTAAGGACTCCGGTCTCCTGAGAACTGACCTAGACGCGCAGTGGGGTAAAAAGCTTCGTTAGGTTCGTCCCCCAAAGTGATGAAGCCAAATTTGGGCCAAAGTCTTCTGCTCTCGGGCACTTAGTGGTTTTCTTGAAGAACGAACCTCAATCGGCAGCAAGGGGCCGGAGGTTCCGCACCTAGTGCGGGGGTAGATGGGGCGACATAGGTCGCCCCATTACATTTCTTAAGCCGACCCAAACGGCCCTAGATTCGGATAAACAAATCGGGGCTGTCAGATTCTTTGCGAATGGCTGCCATGCTGACCCGCCAAGAATCCCCCCTAGCAGCTCTGACGACCACCTTCCCGGCCTTCACCCCTTTGAGCCTCGATGCAACCTCCCACAGGTAGGGCTTCCGGTCCTCTTGGCTCAGATCGTCAAGTCCTCCATCATCCAAGAGCTGAACCTCTATGCCACGCATTCTTGCGTTTCTGGTTTCACTGACCACATCTATCGACAAAAGATTTCTGCCTCTGATTTGGTCGCGCAGCTCGGCCTCGGTCAGCTGAGCCTTAAGCTTCTCGGCTTTGGTTAGGTTGCCTTTGGAGTCGGAGATTTTCTCTAGCAGTGGTAGGACTTCATTTAGCGTTTGGTTTAGTCGCTGAGTTCGCTCAGTTCGCGCGGCGCTTGAGGCTGCCGTTGCGGTATCGATGGCCAGTGCCCTCTTTCGAAACGCCTCCGCGCTGGCGGAACTTGAGCTCAAAGCCCAGGATGCCGCCTGTGCGGTTGCGACCAAGAGAATTGCCCCGACTAGCCCTGAGTTAAAGATCACAGCCAGCCCACCCCACTC
>JBDQMQ010000088.1:3350-3690 GCA_040262185.1 Aquiluna sp.
GGTGGCTAACAGTAGTGCTGCCATGTAGACGATTAGTCCAACGGTCGCAAAGATCGGGTTTTGGTATTCACTCAAAACTAGAAATCCTAGGAGGGCGTGATAAATCCCAAACAGAATTGCAACTGCCGCAAGTGCGAGCCTGGAAAGACTAATCACCTGGCCACCTCATTACGACCTGGGTCCCTTTCCCTGGACCCGAGTCAAGCTCCACCTTGCCTCCAACGGATTCAACTCGAGCTTTTATGGAGGTGCTGATGCCAATCCGATCTCTTGATACTCGATCGATTCTGAAACCAGCTCCATCGTCTGACACCGTGAACCTAAGGCCTCCACTTTGAAG
>JBDQMQ010000089.1:0-280 GCA_040262185.1 Aquiluna sp.
CCTGTGCAGTATCTAATGACACCGTAGCCAAAGCGCTTAGCGTATGACTCAATCGCCCTTCCAATTACGCTTACCTCGCGTCCGGGCAGCGCAGCCTTAATGCCCCTGTGCATGGCCTCCCTGGTGCGCTCAACTAGGTCAATCGCTTCCTGAGAGCCCTCACCAATGATCACCGAGCCGTTGGTGTCGCCGTGAACACCGTCAATGAATGCGGTGATGTCAACATTGAGAATATCCCCGTCGCGCATGAGCGTGTCGTCAGGAATTCCGTGGCAGACCA
>JBDQMQ010000089.1:290-3689 GCA_040262185.1 Aquiluna sp.
CCATTCTCAACTAGAAACTCATGACCAATTCGATCTAGGTCATCGGTTGTCATGCCGACCTTTGCACTTCCAAGAATGAGCTCCAGGGCCCTTGCCGCAAGCTTGGAGGCTACGCGAATTTTTGCAACAGTTGCCTGATCGTAGCGGTCTCCTGTTGTGTGGGGAGCGGGGGCGGACTTGCCCACATACTCTGGCTCTTTGATCCTGGTTGGAACCTCACGTCTAGGGGAGAGCTTTCCTGGGACCAGGTGACCTTGGGCATTTACGGGCATTGCGCTTATCTTATTTTTGACAAGCGGTATCTTTGGTTTCATGGCCGAAGAGTTGAAGTATTGGTTCAATCAAAAAACTCGTGAGGTAGAAAAGGGACCTAAGTCTCTAGCGGTAAACCGTCTCGGTCCTTTTGAGTCTTTCGAGGAAGCAGCTAGGGCGGAAAAACTCATCTTTGAACGCGCTAGGCGTCTCCGCGAGGAAGAGGCGAAGGACTGGGACGAGGACTAGAAGCTCTGATCCTTGGTGGGGAAAGCTCCCTCGGCGACCTCAGTTTTGTAGCGGGTAGCAGCCTCTGTGAGGAGTTCTCTTAGGTTCAGGTAGCGTTTTGAGAAGGACGGGGAGCGTCCCGAGAGTCCTGCAAAGTCGGTCCAAACCAAAACCTGCCCGTCGGTTCCAAGCCCCGCGCCGATTCCGATGGTGGGGATTGTCAGCTCATTGGTTATCTCAGCGGCGAGATCAGCTGGAACCATCTCAAGCACTACCGCAAATGCACCAGCGGCTTCAATGGCCAGGCAGTCTTCACGCAATCGCTTCGCTGCCTCGTCATTCTTGCCTTGAATTTTGTAGCCGCCTAAAGCGTGCACGGACTGGGGCGTGAAGCCAGCATGTCCCATTACGGGGATGCCGCTATCCACCAGGTGCCTAATCTGCTCTGATTTTGGCCCTTCTAGCTTGACGGCGTGGGCACCAGTCTCCTTCATGACCCTGATTGAGTTTTTTAGAGCCTGGTCTGCCGATTCTTCGTAGGAGCCAAATGGGAGGTCAAATACGACGAGAGAACTCTTGGCCGATCTTGCTACAGCCTTTCCAAACGGAATCATTTCGTCGAGGGTCACCGAGATCGTGTCATCGTTTGCCAGCACGGTGTTGCTCGCACTGTCACCCACTAGCAAAACTTCAATACCGACAGCATCAAAAATCTCAGCCGTCTGTTGGTCATAGCTAGTTAGGCAGCTGAACTTCTTTCCGCTTTGCTTCAGCTCTAAAAGTGTTGATGTTCTGATTTTCATAGTTTCCCAAAACGAGTAGTAATTGGAACTCTACGCCCAGAACCGAAAGCCACAGCAGTTGTCTTGGTCCCGATTGCTCCTTGAGAACGTTTCCACTCCGCCGCGCGCACCTTGCCATCGACTTCGCTGACAAGTTCCCGCTCAAAACCCAGGGCAACAACCTCATCTACAGTTGCGGTCTTCTCAATCAGTAGCCGAAGAATGTCATCGAGCAGCTTGTAGTCCGGTAGCGAGTCCGAATCAAGTTGTCCGGGGCTGAGCTCCGCCGACGGAGGCTTCTCTATCGATGAAATAGGAATCAGTTCCTGGCCTCTGCTTGCGTTTAGCCACCTGGCAAGACGCCAGACATCGGTCTTGAGAACGTCTTTGATTGGGGCAAAGCCGCCTGCGGAGTCTCCATACATTGTTGAGTATCCAACCGCTATCTCGCTCTTGTTGCCTGTTGTTAGAAGCAGTCTGCCCTCGGAATTTGAGATTGCCATGAGCGTGACCGCACGAATCCTTGCTTGAACGTTCTCGCCTGCAAGTCCACTTAGTTCGACCATGTCCTCAAAGGCAACGTGGGCTCTATCTATAGCGATGACTCGAAACTCACAACCTAGGTTCTTTGCAAGCTGCTGGGCGTCTGCAAGCGAATGATCAGAGGAATAGCGTGAGGGCAGCCCTAACCCCAAGACCGCCTTTGGGCCAAGCGCATCAACCGCAATTGCCGCAGTTAGCGCACTGTCAATGCCGCCTGAGAAACCGAGCAAAACCTTGTCTTGACCGGTCTTGCCGCAGTAGTCGCGCAGACCTGTCACCAGAACTTCGTAAAGCCTCTGTGGCTCGTCGTCCAAGACCGGCTCGAGCTCTTGTGTCTCGGCAACAAAAAGGCCGGCCTCGATACCTGCACGGAAGATCTCTTGTCCATCCTTACTCAAGAGGAAGCTATCGCCATCGAAAACCAGGTCGTCCTGCCCTCCGGCAAGGTTCGCATAGGCGATTGCAAAGCCGTTTTGGAAGCTGATTGCGGCCATACGTCTGCGCGACTGGATATCGCGGGTGTAGGGAGAGCCATTGGGAACTACCAGAAGGTCAACTCCATTAGCTGTGAGCTCATCACGTTGGGCAGCTTCGGAATGCCAAATGTCCTCGCAAATTGCTACCGCAACCTTCTGGCCCTTAAGTTCAAAGAGAAGCTCGCTAGAGCCCGGTACGAAATTGCGCCAGTCGTCGAATACGTCGTAGTTGGGCAGGTACTTCTTGTCATAGCGGCCAATAATCTCGCCGCCGGCGAAGACTGTGGCGGAGTTATGCGCAGATGCGTAGGAGGACTGCTTGTCGGAATGTGATGCTGCAGCACTGACGTGACCAAGAACGACGGTAAGCGAAGCAAGTTTGGAGTCTGAACTCTCAGCTACAAGCTGCTCTAGCGCTAGCTGTGTTGCGGAGATTACGTCTGCGCGATAGCTGAGATCACCAAGCGGATAACCGCAAAGGGCGAGCTCCCCAAAGATCAAGAGATCGACCTTTCCGGCCGCATCATTCATGATTTGAAGGATTTGCTTTGAATTGTGTGCAAAGTCACCCACGACGGGGTTTATCTGGCCAAAGCCAATACGAATATCTTGCACAAGCACTAGCCTATTAGGAGTGTCAGGAGGCTGTAATGGACAAGCAACAAGAGTTCGTACTTCGCACCATTGAGGAGCGCGGCGTAAAGTTCATCAGGCTCTGGTTTACCGACGTTGCCGGAACCCTGAAATCTGTCGCCGTTGCACCTGCCGAAATCGAAGGTGCATTTGCGGAGGGCATTGGTTTTGACGGTAGCGCTATTGAGGGTCTAGCCCGCACATCAGAGGCTGACATGCTGGCAATTCCAGACCCCAGCACTTTCCAGATTCTGCCTTGGCGAGGCAGCGTTGATCCTGCCGCCAGGATGTTCTGTGACATTGCCACACCAGATGGCCAGCCAGCGGCTGCAGACCCTAGGAATGTCCTTCGCAAGGCCTTAGACAAGGCCGCAGCGCTTGGTTTTAGTTTTTATGTCCACCCTGAGATCGAGTTTTATCTCCTGAAGTCATCGGAGCTCGGGGCTGATGGTCTTCCAATGCCAGTGGATCAGGCCGGGTACTTT
>JBDQMQ010000090.1:0-3568 GCA_040262185.1 Aquiluna sp.
CAGTTGGATTTAACGGGCTTTGTCGTGCCCTTGCTGGGATTGAGGTTCCCCCGATTACACTTGCCATCGGATGTATTCGGCGTCTTGGGCGAGTTTAGCTCCGAATTCCGTTCCGCCTCCGCGCCTTTAGCTCAGTTGGTAGAGCGCCACGTTTACACCGTGGATGTCATCGGTTCGAGCCCGGTAGGGCCCACTTCGAACAAAAACAAATCCAAACCAGATTTTTCTGGTTTGCTTTACCTATGACAGCTCTCTCTCAACTATTGCAAAGCTTCGAGGAGCTCTGGCCAGTATCCACCGCCGAGGACTGGGATCGGGTCGGCCTCATGCTGGGACATCCAGCTAGCGAGGTTTCCAAAGTGCTGCTCAGCGTTGACGTCACAGCTGAGGTTGTTGATGAGTCCATTGAATCGGGGGCGCAGCTTCTTCTAACCCACCACCCGATGCTGCTGAGGCCTGTTCATGAATTAGGAGAGCTAACTGCCAAGGGGAATCTCATAACAAAGGCAGTGCGCGGGGGCTTGGCAATATTTGCCGCCCACACAAACGCAGATGTCGCAAGCGGGGGAGTCTCGCAGTCGCTCGCGGCCGCCTTTGGCCTAGCTGAGATCTCCCCTCTGGATACGGCATCCGGTCATGGCTGCATCGGCACGGTTTCGAGCCAGAAGCTCGTAGATTTCGCCAGACACGTTGCGAAAGTATTGCCACCGGTCGCCCAAGGTCTCAGAGTAGCTGGAGACCCTGAGCGCATGGTCAGTCGCGTTGCGCTTATTGGTGGCGCTGGTGATGGGTTTTTGACGCAAGCACTTGAATCGAAAGCCGACGTGTTTATCACAAGCGATCTCCGACACCACCCTTCGCAGGATTTCATGGAACTATCGCAATTGGTTGATGGTCCTGCTCTCATGGACATCTCACATTGGGCCGCTGAATCGATCTGGTTGGAATCGGCGGCAATGCAGCTTTCAAATCTGCACTCGGATGTCGAATTTGCAGTGAGTGAGATCAGGACTGATCCCTGGGACTTTGCGGTGATGCAGTGAAGGCCTTAACAGAAGAGCTAGAAAGACTTCTTGAGCTGCAGACCAAGGTCTTTGCACAGCGCTCAGTGGTTCTCAAGGCAAAAGAGCTCTCATCGTCTTCTGTTATTGAAGAGGCTCGAGCTCAATTGGCCGAGATCACCGGTGGCCTAAGTGAGCAGCGCAGTCGTGTAGAGGATGTTGAGAGAGACATTAAGAGGCTCGAGTCTGATGTTGAACTGGTCGAGAAGCGACTTCAGAGGGATCTAGAGCGCATGAACCAGTCTTCAAACCCTAAAGACATTGCCGGCATAGAGCACGAGATTGCCTCGCTCAATAATCGCAAGAGCATTCTTGAAGACAGTGAACTTGAGCTAATGGAGCAGCGAGATCTCTCGCTGGCCGAACTTGGTTCCCTTGAAAAGCAGCGCAAAGACGCTGAGGATGCCCTCGAAAGCACAAAAGCCAACATCACTGCAGAGCTGGAGGCTCTACGGGCAGAGAACACCTCGCTCGTGGCGGCAATAGAAGACCTTAGGGCGAAATTGCCGACGGAGTTAGTGGAACTTTTTGACAAGAAGATTCAACGAGGACCGGCAGTGGGCAGGCTTACCGGTTCAAGCTGCAGCGCTTGCAACATGAACCTCAATTCAACGTCCATGGCTGAGATCAGTCGTGTTCCAATGGACGAGCTAGCCACCTGCAGCGAATGTTCCGCGATGCTGGTCAGAGCATGATCTTTCTATATGCCGACGGCGCCTCGAGAGGAAACCCAGGGCCAGCCGCCTACGGCGTGCACATAATCGACGAAGCGGGCAATCTCATTGCTGACTTCGGAGAAAATCTAGGGACCGCCACAAACAATCAGGCCGAATACGCAGGTGTGATTGCTGGTCTTCGCTATCTCAGCACAACCAGTCACCGCCAGGTCGTGATCCGTCTTGATTCGAAGCTAGTCGTCGAGCAGCTCTCTGGTCGCTGGAAGATTAAGAACGCTGGCATGCAGGAGCTTGCCATCGAAGCAAGAGGTCTACTGAACGAATTCAATGCAACCTTCGAATGGGTTCCAAGAGAGCAAAATTCAAATGCAGACGAAAACGCGAATCGAGCTTTGGACGAGGGCGACTTCACCACAACCGAGAAGGCAAACCTGCCCCTAAGCTCTATCCAGCCCAGATCAATTAGGGCTCCGAGGCAGTTTAGGGAGCCAACGACTATTGCGGTTGTCAGGCACGGCCACACGGTCAATACCGAAAAGAATTTGATTTCTGGGGGAGACGGCACTGATCCTGAGCTGAGCGAGCTTGGCCTCTTTGAAGCCAGCGCTGCTGCCAAACAGTTGCCTATTTTGCTCAGCGAGTTCGGATTACCCGAGTTATCACGCGTTTATCACTCGCCAATGCTGAGAACAACTCAAACTGGCATGGCACTGGCCGAAGACACCGTAGAACTGATCTCAGATGCGAGGTTGAAGGAAATTGGCTTTGGCGACTGGGAGATGCTTGAGATGGCACAGCTGGAAACTGATGAGCTGGACCTGGTGAGCGCCTGGAGGGGCTCCCTTGAGGTAGCGCCTCCAAATGGAGAGTCGGTGTTAGACATGCAGTCCAGGGTATGGGCGGCGCTAGAGGAAATCATCGAGGAAAATCGTGGTAAAGCAGTTGCGGTGGCGACTCACATGATGCCAACCAGAGCATTTTCCGCTGCAGCATTCAGCGGCGCAAAGAATGCCTACTTCAACCTAAATTCCTCCCCTGGTGGCATCAGTATATATCGCTTTTTTGACATGGAATTTGCTGAGGTCTTCGTTCTCAACTCTTGCCAACACCTGATCCGAAACTAGGCTTGTAGGCGATGGGTCGGCCAGACGGTCGCGACATAGTCGAGGAACGTCCGGGCTCCAAAGAGCGAGGTGGTGGGTAACGCCCACCCGGGGTAACCCGAGAGATAGTGCAACAGAAAGTAAACCGCCCGCAAGGGTAAGGGTGAAACGGTGGTGTAAGAGACCACCAGCGGAGTAGGTGACTATTCCGGCTAGGTAAACCTCACCTGGAGCAAGACCAAGCAGGAGGCAGGGCTGCTCGCCTAATGCCTTCGGGTAGGTTGCTAGAGCCACCGAGCAATCGGTGGCCGAGATAGATGACCGTCAGCGCGAAAGCGCTACAGAACCCGGCGTATCGGCCGACCCATCATTCACTTGCATAGGCAAGAGCTGCAGCACCGATAATCCCGGCTGAGTTCTGCAGAGCTGCTGGAACGATTTCAGTTTTCAGCTTTAGTAGCGGCAAGAACTGCTCGTGTGACTTACTAACGCCGCCTCCCACAATGAATAGATCTGGAGTGAAGAGCTTCTCGAGCGTTGAGTAGTAAATCTGAAGCCTTTCGGCCCACTCTTCGAAGCTCAAGCTGTCCCTCTCCATAGCCGCAAAGGACGCACGAGTCTCGTAGTCAACCCCGTCAATTTCAAGGTGACCGAGCTCGGCATTTGGAATAAGGACTCCGTTATAGAACAGCGCGCTTCCGATTCCCGTCCCGAGCGTGGTCATTAC
>JBDQMQ010000091.1:0-3522 GCA_040262185.1 Aquiluna sp.
ATCTGAGACATTATGTAACCCGCCGCTGAGGAGGGGGCGATACCGCTACGAACCAAGAAGGCGATCGTTACCGCAGGGTTGAAGTGAGCACCAGAAATGGGGCCAAAGATACTTATCGCCACAAACAGCACAGCAGCAACCGTGGCTGCGATCATGGTTAGCCCCAGTGGGGAGCCTGCTTCCAGCAGCGCCGTCATGAAACCAGCCCCAATAACGCCCGCCACTATCAATGCGGTGCCGAGAAACTCGGCTAGCAACTTAGCGGAGGTGGAAAATTGCATGGGTTTCCTAATCTGTGACGCTCTGGTAGTTTATAGATAGCCATCTATGAATAGGTGAACAAATGGTTACGAAAGTTCAACTGGATATCTCGCAGTGTGCACCTGCGCCCGGACGGGAACCAATGGCCAGAACCAAGGCAACTGAGATTGCCGCGCTGCTTAAAGCCGTAGCAGATCCGACCAGACTTCAAATTTTGGCTCTTATAAATAAAGGGGAGAACTGCAGCATCTGTACCTGCGATCTAACGGAACCTCTAGGGCTTTCACAGCCAACCATCTCACACCACATGAAGAAGCTCACAGAGGTAGGGCTTCTGACCTCGGAGCGCAAGGGTACCTGGGTTCATTACTCCATAAATCCCACCCGCTGGAGCCAGATATCGGAGCTGTTCGAGTGAGCGTAACCCACACTTCCTTTGGCGTGCTCACCAAAGAGCACGATCATCCCGTTTTCAATGAGCGAGCCATACGGGCAGCGGCCGGGCTGCTCTTTGTATTTGGGTTTGCAGGTTGGATGACAGCCGCTCTAACAGCTGACTTTTCTCTGCTTCGCGCCTTCGGTGCCTACTTCATGTTTGAAATGTTTGTAAGGCTTTTTGCGGGCCAGCGCTTTTCACCGACACTTCGAATTTCAGACTTTTTGGTTCGAAATCAAAGGCCGGAGTGGGTAGACGCTGAGCCTAAACAAACTGCTTGGGCAATCGGATTTGGCATGGTTCTTCTTGCGTGCTTCATGATGGGCTGGCTTGGCATGCGAGACGAAATCGTCCTGGGGCTATGCGCGCTGTGCATGACGTTTTTATTCGCCGAAGCAGCGGTCGGCTTCTGCGTCGGTTGCTGGCTGCACCAAAGATTCGCAAAAGATAAACCACAGCTGTGCGCGGGAGATGTCTGCAGCTATGAAAGAGAGGGAGCAAGCAAATGAGCAAGATTGAAATAAGCATTGAGGGCATGACCTGTGGGCACTGCTCTATGAGCGTGACCAACGAGCTTGCAACCCTGGAAGGTGTTAGCAACGTCCAGGTTGATCACGCTGCAGGCAAGGCAACGGTCGAGGCTGAAGGTGTTAGCGAGGACCAGCTCGCATCCGCCGTGGAAGAGGCCGGCTACCAGGTAACCAGCTTCGCAACAATCGATGGCTAACAACCTTCTCGAGCTCGACATCGAGGGCATGACCTGCACGGCATGCGCCAGAAGAGTCGAGAAAACCCTAAACAAAGTCGAAGGCGTTACCGCCTATGTCGACTTTGCAAGCGAGAAGGCGCACCTGCAGTTTCTAGGGGAGATCGAGCTTGAAGTTCTCAAACAGGCCGTCGAGACTGCAGGCTACAAAGTCGGAGAGGGTAAGGAAGAGCTCAAAACTCTCAGGCCTCGGCTTCTAACTGGTGCAGTCCTTTCGCTGCTCGCCATTTTGTTTTCTATGGTCCCCGGCATTGAGTTTGCAGGTCAGCAGTATCTAGTCTGGGCACTTGCAACACCGGTGATCTTGTTCGTGAGCTGGCCGTTTCACACCGCTGCCATCAAGAACCTCCGCCACGGCGACACCACGATGGACACCCTCGTGTCATTGGGCTCCTCAGTCGCCTACCTCTACAGCATCTACCTCGTACTCTCTGGCTCAATGCACCACTACTTTGAGGTGAGTGCTGTTGTGCCATCGGTGGTGCTCCTTGGCAGATTTATTGAAGTTCGCGCAAGACGCAGTGCCACCGACTCTGTTCGCGCACTACTCAGCGCCATCCCCGACACAGCAACCGTGATTCGCGGCGACACTCGAGAACAAGTACCGACCCATACCCTTCGTAAAGGGGATTTGGTTGCGGTCGTTGCTGGCGACCGGGTTCCTGCTGACGGGGTGCTCGTCAGCGATTTCGCCTCTGTCGACAACTCCACGTTGACCGGCGAGAGCCTTCCGGTCGAGATGACAAAGGGCTTCCAGCTAAGTGCGGGTGCGACGATACTCTCGGGCGAGGCACTAATTGAGCTCACTTCGAGCGCAGGTACTTCAAGGCTTTCGAGGATCGCCGACTTGGTTCGCGAAGCAACAGCCTCAAAGACCCAACTCGGTTCGCTAACGGACCGTATCTCAAGCTTCTTTGTGCCGAGCGTAATTTTGATTTCGATCATCACTTACGCGGTATGGGCTTTTGTCCTAGGCGACAGCACAAGGGCCTTTGAGGCTGCTGTTGCCGTCTTGGTAATTGCCTGCCCCTGTGCGCTTGGCATAGCGGTGCCGATGAGCCTGGTTGTTGCGACCTCGCTCGGAACTAAAAAGTCAGTGGTAATTAGAAACCCAGACTCGCTGCGCCTTCTCGCAAAAATCAAGAAGGTTGTTTTCGATAAGACCGGGACCCTTACCGACGGAAGACTAATGATTGTTGCCTCGCACGGGCTCGGCGGAGTAACAGCTGCTGAGGCAATTTCAAAGGCTGCGGCTGTTGAGGCTGGAAGCAAGCATCCGGTTGCGATGGCCATTGCCGTAAAAGCATCTGGCCTCACTGCCGCCAACATCGAAGAGATCGCTGGTAAAGGGGTTGCGGGAGATGTTGATGGTCTCAGGGTGAGCGTCGAGAAGCCCGGCAACTATCAAAACCAAGAGGAGCTCGATACAGCCCTGGCAAGTGCCGGCCCGAACACTCTTGTCGTCGTCGCTTGGGAAGGGTGGGCTCATGGACTTATAGAGCTCAGTGACGGGATTCGCGATGGAGCAAGAGAAGCAGTTGCCGAACTTCACAAAAACGGTCTCAGAGTCGCAATGCTTTCTGGCGATAACCAGCGCAGGGTCGATGCTGTTGCCAGCGAGCTGGGTCTTGATGAGGCCCTGGCCTCGGCGTCCCCAGAGGAGAAGCTTGAATACCTAGCCTCCCAGCCAGACAAAGTGGCGATGGTTGGCGATGGCATCAACGACGTGGCGGCATTGGCAAGTGCCGACATTGGCATCGCAATGGGCTCGGGGGCTCAGGCGGCTCAGGCGGCAAGCGCAATAACGATTTTGGACGACGACCCAAGAAAAGTCCCGTACTCACTGGAACTTGGCCGCAGGACTTACCGGAATATCCTTCAAAACCTGGGTTGGGCCTTTGGCTACAACCTCCTCCTGATTCCAGTTGCCGCAGCAGGACTTCTCAACCCAATGCTGGCTGGTGTTGCCATGGCGTTCAGCTCTGTGTCAGTTGTGGCAAACGCTCTGAGGATGAAGCTCCGGGATTAGTTGTTTAGATAACCATGCATAAAATCCTTT
>JBDQMQ010000092.1:0-3509 GCA_040262185.1 Aquiluna sp.
GTGTCTGACCGCGCTCTTGACGGTGCGTGCGCAGCACGTCACCGATTTCTTGCCTTAGTAGTACCAAGTTTCCTCCTGGCCCTCTAACTTACCCTCTGGATGTGACAAAGAATAATGCTGGTTACTGAGTGTTTCCTGAAGCTAAACCTCAAAGCAGCGCAATTTCTTCCAGCAGGATTTCTTCACAGCGCCGAACAGTTGCTTCGATAATTTCAAGCCGATCCCCGGAAAAGCTCTCTCCAAACACCTTTACCCCGGCTCTTGATGAGATTCCGATAAACACCTCGCCGACGCTTTTTCCTGAAACCGAGTCTGGACCGGCGACCCCGGTAGTTGAGATTCCGATGACATCGCTGTCTGAAAGACCCATTGCCCCTGCAAACCTTGATCGAACGCCCTCTGCAAGCTGGGCGCAAACCTCAGCATCCACAGCACTCTGCTGAGCAATCAGCTGACTGGAGGCTCCGACCAGCTGTGATTTGATCTGATCCTGGTAGGCAGTAATTCCCCCAAGCAAAACCTTTGAGGCTCCAGGCGTCTGGGCGAGGCTTGCACTCACCGCACCCCCGGTAAGAGATTCCGCGGTTGCGATGTGGAGCCCCTTCGCGAGGGCCGCCTCAATAATCATTTCCGGGGTACCAGGTACTGCACGCCCGTGTACACCGTGAGGGCGACGGTGAACCAGAGCACTATCTGGCTAAGGCTGCCAAACCATGCTCCCAGAAACCCAAAAGGAGCTATCACCATGCAGATTGCGACAATCTGCATGACGGTCTTGAACTTGCCCCAGCCGGATGCTCCCAGCACCTGCTTCTTAATCACAACCAGGCGATAGAGAGTGATCCCGAGCTCGCGACCAAGAATGATCAGCGTCGCCACCCATGGAACGGCACCCAAGATCGATAGCACTATAAGCGCTCCCGACAAAAGCGCCTTGTCCGCGATTGGATCAAGAATCTTGCCTAGGTTGGTTATCAGATTGCGGCGTCTGGCGATGGAGCCGTCCAGGCCGTCTGTGGAGGCTGCGGCAATCAGTAGCAGCATCGCAAAGAATCTGCCCCAGGGGTTCTCCCAGTACTCAAAGAGCATCCACAGCACCAGCGGAACCAGCGCAATTCGCGCACCAGTTATGAGGTTTGGGGTTTGGCGGTAGAAAAAGCCTCTAGAAGTCATCTCTTCTGCCGGTGAGCTGCCACGCGTCTTCATCGTCGCTATCCTCCCCTGTTGAGGTGTGTGGCGCAACATCACCGTCTACGACAGCAGTGGTCTGGCCGGAAATTTTGGCAAGGGTATCCGCAAGGTCCTCTGGTTTGACAAGCACCTCTCTGGCCTTCGAGCCCTCGGAAGGCCCAACCACTGCCCTCGACTCGAGTAGATCCATCAGCCTGCCGGCCTTGGCAAACCCGACTCGGAGTTTGCGCTGCAGCATGGAAGTCGAACCAAACTGCGAGTTCACCACCAAATCGCAAGCGGCAAGGAGCAGCTCCAGATCGTCACCGATATCGCTGTCTACCACTTTGCTCTGAGCCGTAGCCGTGACATCGGAGCGGTACTCGGGATCCATCTGCTGCTTGACGTGAGAGACGACCTTGGCCATCTCCGCCTCCGACACCCATGCTCCCTGGACCCTGACCGGCTTATTGGAGCCCATCGGGGCAAAGAGCGCATCACCCTGACCAACCAGCTTCTCGGCTCCCGGCTGGTCCAAAATAACTCGAGAGTCAGTCACCGAGGAGACGCTGAAGGCAAGCCTCGAGGGAACGTTTGCCTTGATCAAGCCGGTGACGACATCCACCGACGGCCGCTGGGTGGCAAGCACCAGGTGAATACCGCTGGCCCTGGCAAGCTGGGTGATTCTTACGATCGCATCCTCGACGTCTCTTGGAGCGACAATCATGAGATCCGCTAGCTCATCCACCACTACCAGCAGGTAGGGGTAGGGCTGGAGCTCGCGCATTGAGTTCTCCGGAACGGAAATCTCGCCTGCAACCACGGCCCGGTTGAAATCGTCAATGTGCTTAAAGCCAAAAGATGCCAGATCGTCATAGCGAGAGTCCATCTCCTTCACCACCCACTGCAGGGCCTCAGCGGCCTTTTTGGGGCTGGTGATAATTGGAGTGACCAGGTGCGGAACGCCCTGATAAGCGCTTAGCTCAACCCGTTTTGGATCCACGAGCACCATTCGAACCTCGGCCGGGGTGGCGCGCATCAGGATTGAAGTGATCATGGAGTTTACGAAACTCGACTTACCAGCCCCGGTTGCACCTGCAACCAAAAGGTGAGGCATCTTGGCAAGATTGGCAACCAGGTAGCCACCCTCGACGTCCTTACCGACCCCAATGGTCAGTGGGTGGGTGCTGCCGGTGGAATTCTTGCTGCGCAAGACATCGCCCAAGGAGACGGTCTCGCGATCGGAGTTTGGAATCTCAATACCAATGGCGCTCTTGCCTGGAATTGGGGAGAGAATTCTGACCTCGTTTGAAGCAACCGCGTAGGAGATGTTGTTGGTGAGCCTGGTGACGGCCTCGACCTTGACTCCCGGAGCCAACTCGACCTCATAGCGGGTAACCGTCGGTCCGCGCTGGAAACCGGAAACTTTCGCCTGAATATCGAACTCTTTGAACACCTCGTCAATTGCGGCCGCAACCTGCGTGTTCGCCTCGCTCTTAGCCTTGGCGGGAGTGCCAGCACCCAGTAACCCGATTGCGGGAAGAACGTAGGGCCGCTTTGACTTAGGTGGCGGAATATCAATCGGCTCTGTCAAGCCCTCTTCGCCATGCATGAACTCAAGGTCCACCTCCGGCTCGGGAGCATCAACCTCAGGCAGATCCTCAAGAGGTGGCTCCTCAAGATCCTCGGCGACAAACTCGGGGATGTCCACAACCGGAGTCTCAAAGGCACTATCGGAGGACTTATTGGATTGCCACCACTTTGACTTCTTGCCGTCGAAGCCGTCGCTAGAAAACTCTGGGCTTGAGACATTGAAAAGGAAGCGATAGAGCTCGCCCAGACGCGCTTTGATTCGGTTGGGTGGGGTACCAGTCATAATCAACACCGCTGCCGCTGCCAAAATCACAAGCGCGGGAACCGCTCCCCAGATTGTTAGCAGTGTGAGAAGAGGTCCGCCCACCAGCCAACCAAACAATCCACCTGCCTCAGCAAGCTGCGGCACACCATCCTGAGGAGACGGACTTCCTAAAAAGACGTGAAAGAAGCCCGATATGACCGAGAGAAAGAGCCAGAAACCAAGCGCGAACCTAGAGCCGTCTCGGATTGATGCGGGGTGACGAAACAAAAACAGTGAGTAGGCAAAGAAAATCACCGGTAGCGAAAAACTTACAAGTCCGAACAGCATCCCAAAGCTGTACTGGTGAATGAATGTTGCCCAGGTTTCATTTATCAAGAACCAAGCGAAGGCAGCTCCGAGGATGCTTAGCAGAAACAAGAAAAACGGAGCCCCGTCTCGGCGGTCATTTTCCGCCAAACGCTCGGTGCTAAAGGCCCGAACC